>JAFQLU010000016.1 GCA_017396465.1 Clostridia bacterium
ATTATTCTTCGATTGTGATGGTGTCATACAGACTTACTTTGTAAGTATCTGTGTTGCCATCCAGGTAGTACAGGTAAACGTTGTACGCCAAACCGGGTGTCAGCAGTGCATTCGTATCATCTACTTCTAAGTCCTGCTCGTCGATCAGCTGTACTGCGAAGTAACCATCGTCGTTCTTACCCTTAGCTGCCCATTTGCCGTTACTAGGCATGTCAGCTTTTGCGTACTCAGCGTCTCTGGTATCTTTTGTTACGATGATACCATACTCGTCTGTGTCAACAGCTTTAGCCAGAACTGTGAGAACACGGTTGCCTTCAGCTGCAGCAACCTCTTCAGCACCTTCGTCGATTACGCCTGTGGACACGATACCAGCAGCGTCAACGCCTTCAATGGAAGAATTGCGAACGACTGCGTCCTTTGTGTTCACTGTCAGTGCAACATCGCCTGTAGCGTCTGCTAAAACAACTGTCAGTTCGCCATTTGCATACTCAGAGCTTGTAACTGTAGCACCTGTAGCGGTAACGTCTACGAAAACTTTACCGTCAGGTAATGTGTAAGCCAGAGTATGTGTGCCGTCAATGTTCTCTGTGGGAACTTTAACAGCTGTGATGCCTTCACCGGAAATTGTGTAACCGGGAACGTCAGCATCTGTTGCAGCGGTTGCAGCTGTGTAACCAACTTTAACAGCACTGTCTAAGTCTGTTGCGTCTGTTACGTAATTAAATGTAGCTTCGCCTGCTGCGGTTGCAGTTGTCTGGTCAACATAAACCACGTCGGAACCATTGGTTGCGTAGTACGTAACTTCAACTGCGCCGCCTAACTCGCTAACGTTTGCAATTACGTTTACTTTTGCATTGTTGCTGTCTGCGAGGTACTGTGTTGTTGTTTCAACTTTTACAGCACTTGCGGAAGCAGCGAATGCACCAACCATTGCTACAGCTGCGGTTAAAGCGGCAATCTTCTTGAATACCCCTGTTTTAACCATTTCTTTTCCTCCTTTTTATTATTGCTTAAAATTTAAAAAGCCTGGGGATAATCTATTACAGCTCGTGAAGTGAGCCATCCTGCAAATAATAGGTTTTGTCACACGCATCCATCACTTCTTTTCTGTGGGATACGATGATGCAGGTTTTATCCGTCATAGAGCGGATATGCTGCAGTAAATTCTTCTCTGTTTCTATGTCCAGTGATGAGGTTGCCTCATCTAACAGAAGAACGGGAGCATCATGATAAAGTGCTCTTGCAATGGCAATTCTCTGAATCTGCCCTTCGGAAAGTCCGTGTCCTTTTTCACCAAGCACGGTGTCCATTCCTTTGGGAAGCTTTTCGATTGCCTCGGTGAGCTGCGCCAATGATATCGCCCGCTCAACTCTGCTTCTGTCCGGCTGTTTGTCGCCAAATGCGATATTTTCGCAAATGGTGCCGGATAGAATCATATTCCCTTGCGGAACATAAGAAAACAGATGTCTTGTTGCACTGCTGAAGGGGATTTTTTCACCGGCTGTTGTCCGGATAAAAACACTTCCCTGTTCCGGTTCCAACACCGAGAGCAAAAGACGCGTCATCGTGCTTTTGCCACCGCCGGAAGGACCACACAGTGCAATAAATTCGCCTTTCTTTACGGTTAAATTCACGCCGTTTAAAACAGGAACGTCACCATAATGAAAGAATATATCTTCAAAGCAAATTGCTTCAAATTCGATGGTTTCAGCGCAAACAGCGCCTTTTTCTTTTTCATCTTTGATTTTTTCCAGTTTCATCAGCCGTTGTGCCGATGCAGATACCATATAGCACTGCGGAAGCACGGATGCCAATTCCCGGAACGGAGACTGCAACTGTCCCACCAAACCAAGCACCGCCGTTACGGTACCAAAGGTGATAAGTCCTAAGCTGAGCCGATACACGCTCCATGCCAACGCCGCATAATACCCTGCGGTTACTGCTACGAAAAACATTACATTGGATAAAATTCCAACTGTGGAACGCTTCACCTGAAGCCGGAAGTTTTCATACTGCAGTTCTTTGGATTTTTCCCGCATCAGATTTTCTTTGGAAAAGGCTTTCACCACCAGGAAGTTCTGAAGGGTTTCCTGCAGGAAGGAACGGACTTTTCCGTCACTTTCTCTACACTGCAGATGAAGGGTTTTGATTTTCTTTTTATAAATATATGCCGCTAGCATGACGATTGGCCCGAAAGCCAAACACGCCAGCGCGAAGTATTTATCTAATGTAAACAATGCGGTGAAGCTGAACACCACCGTGGAAAGCAATGCAAAAACATTTGGAATGATTTCCGTTGTTTTCTCGCAAACCATGGAAACATCGCTGACCAGACGGCTTAAAATTTCACCGGAGTGGAATGAAGATACACCGACATAATCTTTTTTCATCAGCTGATAATAAAGATCTGTCCTGATATCCATAGCAAGCTTTCCGCTGATGTGCACATGCACTCTGATATACACAATCCGCAGAATCAGCTGAACCACCAAAAGAGCTACCAAAAAGCATATACTATGTACTAAGTTTCCATCTGTCTGGCCCGTCGCCGTGTCAATCAGCGTTCGGGAGACCAGAGCAAACCGGACACCGATATAGGAAACACAGGTTGCCATCAAAATCAAAAGAACAAGTCCCGGAATATAGGGACGGATGCGCTTTGCAATCCATGTTATGGAGCCTGTTTTTTTCATCGAACGGTCCCGCCTTTTTCTCGGATGCCTCTTTTTGCTTTCCTCACTCTTCTAAAAATCCGTTTTCCCGAAGAAGTGTTAAGAATTCGGATACATCAGCTTTTGCTGTTGCTTCGTCCACGCCTTCAAATTCCTTCAGCATGGATTCCACCAGATTTGCTTCTTCCGTTTCCTCCTGAAGAAGCTCCCATAGATACGCGCCGCTTTCATTTAATGATACGGCAACTGCAAAGTCCACAATATTATCACCCGTGGGAACAACAATATAATCATCAATGATTTTTTGAACGATAAAACCGCTTTTGATTTTCATTTCTGCCCCCAAAAATAGACATATAATTACACTTATACTATGATTATAATAAATTGTAACACACCTAACATAAATTGTCAAGTAAGTTTTAGAAAATTTTGCAATTTTTCACAGACAAAAACAAAAGTCGCACCATTTGGAGCGACTTTTGAATCATTATATTACATCATTTAATTTCGTTAATGTCGTAAGGTGTTGTCTGATACACAAAATAGTTCAGCCAGTTGGAATAAAACAGGTTTGCACAGGACCGCCAGGTTACCTTCGGTGGCTTGGAAGGATCGTCATTTTCAAAATAATTATAAGGAATGTCGATTTCTTTTCCTGCGTTTTTATCCCGCAAATATTCCTTCTGCAGTGTATCTGCATCGTATTCCGAGTGACCGGTGACAAAGATTTGTCTACCCAGGTCTGTCGCGCAAACATAAAGTCCTGCTTCTTCGGAGGAAGACAGAATTTTCAGCTCCGGCACACACTCTACATCTTCTCTGCGCACTTCTGTGTGACGGGAATGCGGCACATAAAACTCATCATCAAAGCCGCGGAACAGAATTGCTGTCTTTCTGTCCAGCGTGTGTTTGAACACGCCAAACAGTTTTTTATCCAGCTGATATTTTTTGATTCCGTAGTGATAATAAAGTCCTGCCTGTGCACCCCAGCAGATGTGAAGCGTACTGGTCACGTTGGTTTTGCTCCATTCCATGATTTCGCAAAGCTCTTCCCAGTATTCCACCTCTTCGAATTCCATATGCTCCACAGGAGCGCCGGTGATAATCAGTCCGTCAAATTTCTGGTCTTTCACCTCGTCAAAGGTTTTATAGAAGGTTAAAAGATGTTCTCTTGAGGTGTTTTTGGACTGATGGGTTTTGGTGTGCAGAAGCTCAAGCTCCACCTGCAGAGGAGAGTTTCCCAAAAGGCGCACAAACTGCGTCTCCGTTGCGATTTTGGTGGGCATTAAGTTCAGAATTGCGATTTTCAGCGGTCGGATGTCCTGCGTGATAGCGCGTGTTTCGGTTATCACGAAAATATTTTCTTCATTTAATATTGCCGTTGCCGGCAAATCGTTGGGGATTTTAATAGGCATGCAACCACTCCTTATTTCAAACCATTATTTTGCTGTTACTTTATGGAATACTTTCTTACCTTTTTTAATTATGATACCTTCTGCCAGCTTTTCTTTAGATACAGTGTAAGCCGAGTCAGTAATCTTTTCGTCGTCTACAGAAACACCGCCCTGGGTAATTAAACGTCTTCCCTCACCCTTGGAAGGAATGAGCTTTACTGCCAGCATGATATCTAAAAGCTGTGCTTCATCTGCTAAATCCGCAGCTGCAAGCTCTGTGGAAGGCATATCGCCGCCTGCACCGCCTGCAAAAATGCTTTCTGCAGTTTTCTTTGCTTTTTCAGCCTCTTCTTCGCCGTGTACCAGCTTGGTAACTTCGTAAGCCAAGCGAACCTTTGCACGGTTTAAGTCTGCGCCTTCCCACTTTTCCATCTCACGGATTTCGTCCATGGGAACGAAGGTTACCATCTTCAGCAGACGGCAAACGTCAGCATCGTCCACATTTCTCCAGTACTGGAAGAAATCGTAGGGAGATACCTTTTCGGGATCCAGCCACAAAGCACCCTTTGCGGTTTTACCCATTTTCTTACCGTCGCTGGTGGTGAGCAGTGTGAAGGTCATACCGTAAACCTGATCGTTTTCTTTTCTGCGAACCAGGTCGATACCGCCTAAGATATTGCTCCACTGGTCGTCGCCGCCCAGCTCCATCTTACAGCCGTATTCTTTATAAAGCTGCAGGAAGTCGTAGCTCTGCATGAGCATATAGTTGAATTCGATAAAGGACAAGCCCTTTTCCAGTCTGGTCTGGAAGCATTTTGCACGGAGCATCTCGTTTACAGAGAAGCAAGAGCCGATGTCTCTTAAGAATTCGATATAATTGAGTCCTCTCAGCCAGTCAGCGTTGTTTACCATGATAGCCTGACCATCGGAAAAGTCAATCAGAGAAGATAACTGCTTTTTAAATCTTTCGCAGTTATAGTTGATAGTTTCCACCGTCATCATCTGACGCATATCGGTTCTGCCTGTGGGGTCACCTACCATACCGGTACCGCCGCCAACTAACGCGATGGGACGGTGACCTGCCAGCTGCATATGGCGCATAACAACCATCTGCAGGAAATGTCCTACATGGAGGCTGTCAGCCGTGGGGTCAAAGCCGATATAAAAGGTTACCTTTTCTTTTCCCAGAAGCTCACGAATTTCTTCCTCGTGAGTTGTCTGTGCAATAAGTCCTCTTTCTTTCAGTATGTCAAATACGTTTTCCAATGTGTTTCTCTCCTGTCTTACCGCTTTTGCGGACAATATTAGTACCAGTATAACACAATTCTTTCAGAATTGCAACCATTATTTTGCGGCTTCTAACGCCTGTTTGATATCTTCAATAATATCCTCGCTGTTTTCGATACCGACTGACATACGAATCATATCGCCGGGTACGCCTGCTGCCACCAGCTGTTCGTCGGAAAGCTGTCTGTGTGTGGTAGATGCAGGATGCAGAACGCTGGTTCTTGCGTCAGCTACATGCACAACCATAGCCGCAAGCTTTAAGCTTTCCATAAATTTCACCACTGCCTCTTTACCACCCTTGATACCGAAGGAGATAACGCCGCAGGTGCCTTTCGGCATATATTTGTTTGCCAGAGGATACTGGGGATCGGAAGGCAAAGAAGGATAATTTACCCAAGAGATATCGTCTCTTCCTGCTAAAAATTCTGCAACCTTCAGACCGTTTTCACAATGTCTTGCCATACGCAGGTGCAGAGTTTCCAGGCCCAGGTTTAAGATAAAGGAAGCAATGGGGCTCATCTGGGAGCCTAAGTCACGCATCAGCTGTGCTCTTGCTTTCACAATGTATGCCATGTTGCCGAAGCTATCGGTGTAAACGGTGCCGTGGTAAGATTCATCGGGTGTGGAAAGCTCGGGGAACTTGCCGTTTGCCCAGTTGAACTTACCGCCGTCAATCAAAGCGCCGCCCACGCAGGTTGCATGACCGTCCATGTATTTGGTTGTGGAATGGGTTACAATATCTGCACCGAACTCAAAAGGACGGCAGTTGATGGGTGTTGCAAAGGTGTTATCAATAATCAACGGAATATCGTGATCATGCGCCAGCTTTGCAAAACGTTCGATATCTAAAACATTCAGCGCCGGATTGGAAACGGTTTCACCGAATACGGCACGGGTGCGGTCGTCGAACAGCTTTTCGATTTCTTCATCACTCATTTTGGGGTCTGCAAAACGCACTTCGATGCCCATTTTCTGCATGGTAACGCCGAACAGATTCACGGTACCGCCGTAGATTTCGGAAGCGCTGATAAAGTTATCGCCGCTCTTTGCGATATTTAAAATAGCAAACAGGTTTGCCGCCTGACCGGAAGACAGAAGCATTGCGCCTACGCCGCCTTCTAAATCTGCAATTTTCTGTTCCACATACTCCAGTGTAGGGTTAGACAGACGGGTGTACATGTGTCCCGGCACCTTAAGGTCAAACAAATCGCCTAAATACTGTGCAGAGTCATACTTATATGTGGTGCTCTGATAAATGGGAAGAACTCTGGGTTCTCCGTTTTTCGGCTGGTAGCCTGCCTGTACGCATTTTGTCTCAATCTTGTAATCCATGTTTTCAAACTCCTTCTTTATTTAAATCTATCAGATTTATTTTTTCTTTATCTAACATCTCCGCGCTTTCTCTGTGACAGGTGAAGTTCAGCACCTGTCCGAAGAAAGGCGCTTTTTTAATATAGCTTACAATTTTTTGCAGGCGTTCATCATCCATTTGGGAAAAAGCATCGTCCAAAACCATCGTCGGCACTTTTTCTTCAAACAAAACCGCCAGTGTTGCCAATCGCAAAGAGATATAAAGCAGATCGTATGTTCCGCGACTCAAAGAGCCGGAATCCGTTATTTCGCCGGTTTCGTTTTTATAGTGCAGGCAGAACCCTTCACCCACACGAACATCGCCGTACTTTTCTTCTGTTAATTCCGAGAAAATTTCCCCTGTTTTTTTATTAAGACGGGGCGCAAAATTTTCTTTGATTTCACGGTGCGCTTTTTCAAGCCAACCTTCTGCTAATTCATACGCTGCTTCCTGCTTTTTCAGTTGCGCAATTTCATTTTCCAGAGCAAAGATGGCTGTGTCCACCTCGGCAACGGTTTTCTCCCCTGCCGTCTCCTGCGTCAGCTTCAGCTTTGCGCTGTGCATTCTTTCTTTATTTGTTTCTATTTTCAAAGCAACAGACCGAACTGCTTCTGCAACCTCTTCCGTCGCAGCACCGCTATACAGTTTTGCTTCTTCAGAATAATCTCTCGGCTCGGGCAGACGGATTTTGGAAATACCCGCCAGAATCTGCTCTGTTTCCGTTTCCAGTTGCTTGATTTTTTCCGCCAGCTCCGGAAGCTTTTCTTCCTTTTCCGCAAAGCTGCGTGCCATATTTTCCAATTCCTCAAGGGAGATTGCACGATGCATCTTGCAAAGTGCTTCCAACTCTTTCCGAATGCTTTTTGCGTTCTCCTGCGGGGAAACGGCGTCTGCAAATTCCGTACTTTCCGGCTTATTTCTTGCTGACACTGCAAGCACCGCAAACATAAGGACACCAATCACAATTGCACCGATTCCGATTGCAGGGTGTATAAAAATTCCTGCAATACCAAGCACAACGCCTAAAATCAATACCGCTACACCGGCAAACATCAGCTGCTTGCCTTTTTTCGCAAGTTTCTTCTCGCGCTCTGCCTTTTCCTGTTGCGCCCGATTCCATTCTTCTACTTTGCTTTCCGCAATGATGCATTGTTTTTCCAGTTCCTTTGCCTGCACGAGCACCTGCTCCGGCACGCGGTTTTCTGTTTGCTTTTCAAGACTCGCATACTCAGCTTTCATTTCTGCCAGCCTGCCGCATTCTGATTTATATCGCGCAGACATGATGTTTCTTGTTTCTGTTGCCTGCTTTTCAGCTTCATACGCTTCATGCTCTTGGGCAAGGGAAAGAATCTCTTCCAGTCGTTTTCGTTCTGCCTGCAATTCTGCTTCCTGCAGAGCCAAGGCTGAAATTTCATTTTCCGTTGTTTTGAGCATTTCTTTTTTCTGAAGCAGAACGGCTTTTTCCGTTTCCAGATTTCGTTTTTCTTCTTCCAGCGCAGGGCGTTTTCCGCCACGTCCGGTTTTGGTTACAATCTGCGCATGCGCTTTTTCGATAGCCGCTTTGATCTTTTCGTAGGAAACATCTTCATCTGCACCGGTTTCCATGTTGGAAAGCTTTGCCATGATTTCCTCGCCGCCAACCGTTCCGTTGGCATCTAAATTTTTCACATACAGCGTCTTTAAAAAGCCTTCTCTGCCAAGACCAAAAAACCGTTCCCCCACGCCCTCGGCATCGCCGGCAGACTCCCATGTATCTGCATAAAGGAGCTTGCCGCGGTCGGAGGTTTTGGTTTTGCCGAAGGACTTTTCCAGCACATACTGCGTGCCGCTGTTATCGGTAAAATACACTCTGCCACCGAAAGCCGATCCGTTCCACGGACGGTACATTTTTCTTGCTTCGTCATATTTTGTGGTTTTCTTCAAAGAATTGGGCAGTTCATAGAACATAGCAAGCAGGAATTCACATAGTGTACTCTTTCCGCTTTCGTTATCTCCCACAATCAGATTGAAGCCATCCGAAAACGCAAAAGATACCTGATTCAGTTTTCCGAACCCGTCGATTTCAATCTTATCTATTCTCATTTCGTTCCTCTTTTTCTATAAAGCTCAATCCGGCTTTTATCGCCGCATCAAACAGCTCCGGCGAAACCGTTTCTTTTTCTTCCAGCGCATATTTAACAAACAGGCCTTTTAAGGAAAATTCCTGTTTTAGTTGTTCCAAATCAGCGGCAGGTTTTGTTTCATCCCGAACCTCCACAGAAAACGCTTCCACCTTTTCCGCCACGATTTCGGTTGCAACGGGAAAAGAAGCTTCTCCCGAAAGAATCAGGCGGTAAACATGCTGATTTCCCAGATAAAACGGTCGAATTTTTTCCATAATATCATCGTAACTTTCTGCTCCGCTGATATCAATATATTCTTCAATATACATCCGTTCCTGCATTGGAACAAAGGATGCCGAAACAATGCCTTTCCCGATTTCAACAGACAAAACGCCTTTTTCACCGGTTTCGTCAAAGCCGCGGCCCTCGTGGCATCCGGGGTAAGCATAGTGTGTCATGCCACTTTTTAACAGTCCGCTTCCTTTATGGATATGCCCCAGGGCAATATAGTCCATGCCGCTTTCTGCAATATCGGACGGTTTGATGGGATTATAGCCCTCTCCGGCCAGATTTCCATGCATCACCAAAATATTGATTTTTTCCGGGTGTTTTACGGAAAATTCCGGCAAAAGCACACGGTCATCATTTCCCGTTTGGAAGGACACACCATAAAAATCAACATCATCTGTTTCCACACATTCCGGCTCTGTTCCGAATATGTGCACATTTTCACCGAAATCAAAGGTTCGATATGCACTTTTTTCCGTGAGCGGATCATGGTTTCCGGCACAGATAAACACTTTTTTGTCCGGAATTTCCGCAAACTGTTTTTTTAAAAACTCCAGCGTAGTGCGGGACACCTGCGCCCCCTCAAACAAATCGCCGGAAATAACAAGTGCATCGGCATTTTTGGCGCAGAAAACAATCCGTGCAAAGGAGGTTCTGAGTTCCTCCTGTCGCATGGTTGCTTTCTTTCCGTCCGCCAATCCGGAAAAAGGTGCATCCAGATGCAAATCTGCTGTGTGAATTATGTGATACATCATACATTTTCCTCTGCTTGTTTTTTATCCGGTTTCTTTTCCTCTGACTTTTTCAATGTAAAACTGAACTTCGTGTATTCCCCCGGCACACTTTCTGCACAGATGTTTTCGCCGTGCGCCTGCAAAATGCTTTTTACGATATAAAGCCCCAGGCCTGCACCGTTTTTGTCCAGACTTCTGGACTTATCCGTTTTATAAAATCGGTCAAAGATATGAAGCAATTCTTTTTTCTCAATGCCCATACCGGAATTCTGAATACTGATATAGGCTTTACCGTCTTTGTTCCCTGCCTGCACATCGATAAATCCATTTTCCTGCGTAAACTTTATCGCATTGTCAAACAAATTGGTCAGAACACGCGAAATGGCGTCTCTGTCAGCCAGCACCATGATGTGCTCCGTCAGGAAGCCCACGGTCAGGCGAATATTTTTTTCGGTAATCCGCTTTTCCGCTTTGATGATGGTAAGACGTATCAGCTCGTTGATATCAAATTCTCTCGGCTCTATTTTAAAGCTTCCCTGCTCTAATTTGCTCAGATCCAAAAGGTCTGTTACGATTCGGGACAGACGTTTGCTCTCATCCAGAACGATGGAAAGATACCACTTTTGTTTTTCCTCCGGGATAGTGCCGTCTATAATGCCTTCCACGAAACCGGTAATGGTTGTCATAGGAGTTCTTAAATCGTGAGACACATTGGCAATAAAGCTGGAACGCATATTCTCCAGTTGGTCAATGGACTCTGCCATATGGTTGAAGGTTTCCCCCAGCTCCGCCAGCTCATCATCTGCATCAATCTGCACCCTGTGCGTAAAATCTCCGCCGGCAATGATTTTTGCTGCTTCGTTGAGCTGTGACAAAGGCTTTGTGATTCGTTTGGAATACAGATATATGCAAACCGCCGCAATCAGGCCGACTATCAGCACATTATAAATAAAAATCCGGATAATTTCCAAACGCATCCTCGTGATTTCCGGCGTAGGGATGCTGACTAAAACTCCGCCTGCAACCTTTTCCATATAAGTAATCGGCTTCGCAACGGTGAGCATGTCAGTTTTGTATGTACCGCCCAGCGTTCCCCGGTAGGTTGCGCTTTCACCGGACAAAATTTCTTTGGTAAAAATCTGTCGGATGCTATCCGTAAACCCTTCCACTGTGGTTAAAATCAAATCTCCCTCAGCGTCAATGACAAATATTTCCGTTCCGGTCGACTGTGCTATGGCATAGATGTTCCGCTGATACACTTCTGCCGGAACCTGTCTGTTGGTGCCCACATACAATGTGGTATCAATCACCTGATGGGCAATATTATCCAGTTCATCCTCATATCTTGACGACAGATATCTGCCCATGAAGCTGAAAAGAAGTGTTCCCGTAATAATAAAGCTCACGGCAAACAATGCCATGGTTACGGTAAACATCCGAAAAAAGATACTCTTACGACGCAATTATTTCACCTCGAATTTATATCCGACACCCCATACGGTTTTCAGCTGCCAGTTCACATTTTCACCTGCCAGCTCCAGCTTTTCACGCAGACGCTTCACGTGAACGTCCACTGTTCTGGAATCGCCGAAGTAGTCGAATCCCCAAACGGTTTCCAGAAGCTGTTCTCTGGTGAACACTTTGTTGGGATTGGTTGCCAGAAAGTACAGCAGTTCCAATTCTTTGGGCGGAATGTCTACTGTATTTCCGTTGATTTTCAGTTCGTAGTTAGAAAGATTGATTACGATGTTGGGGTACACGATTTCTTTATCCGAATTATCCTTGGGGTCGTACCGTCTTAAGATTGCCTTGATTCTGGCAACCAGCTCCTTGTTTTCAAAGGGCTTTACCATATAGTCATCCGCGCCCAGTTCAAGGCCCAAAACCTTATCGAAGGTCTCACCCTTTGCCGTCAGCATAATAATGGGAATGTTGCTGACTCTTCGGATTTCACGGCATACCTGGAAGCCATCCATTTTCGGTAGCATCACATCCAGCACCACCACAGAAGGTGTTTTTTGCTTAAACAGGTCAATCGCCGCCTGTCCGTCGTTGGCAATGACTACCTCAAAGCCTTCCTTTTCCAGATACAGGCGAATCAGTTCGCAAATATTTTTATCGTCGTCTACTACTAAAACTCTTTGATTTGTGTTCATAATGTTACTCCTTTCACACTGCCCACCAACGGCCGGATGCGCCGCAAGGCAGAAGTAAGTCGCTATTTTCCACCGGCAGTCCGATTTCCTCGGAGGCTACCGTTCCTTTATATTTCTTTGCCACCTTCAGTTTTAAAATATCTGCCAGCACCATGGGTTGAAGTCCCGTAGTGTAGGAGTTAATCAGGAAGAATAAGGGATTGTCTGAAAAAATTTTCATACATCTTTCCACCAGGGGATAGAGCTGCTCTTCCAATTTCCACACTTCTCCTCCGGGGCCTCTGCCGTAAGAGGGCGGATCCATGATGATGCCGTCATACACATTACCGCGGCGCGCTTCCCGTTCCACAAACTTGATAACATCGTCCACGATAAACCGAACCGGCCTGTCGCCCAGACCTGAAAGATGCAGGTTCTCCTTTGCCCAGGTTACCATGCCCTTGGAGGAATCCACATGTACCACAGAAGCACCTGCCGATGCCGCCGCAACGGTTGCACCACCGGTGTAGGCAAATAAGTTCAGCACCTTAATGGGACGGTTTGCCTTGCGGATTAAATCTGCAAACCAAACCCAGTTGACCGCCTGCTCGGGAAACAAGCCCGTGTGCTTGAAGCCCATGGGTTTTATGTTGAATGTAAGGTCCAGCGGCTCAAAATGTATGGTCCATTTATCGGGAAGATTTTTTCTCACTTCCCAGCTCCCGCCTCCGGTGTTTTTCCGATGGTACGCCGCATGTGCCGTTTTCCAAAGAGCCGGGTGCTCTTTTTCATTCCATATCACCTGAGGGTCGGGACGAATCAATCGGTATTCCTTCCAATCCTCCAGTTTTTCACCACCGGACAAATCCAGCACTTTATAATCTTTCCACTGATCACTGATCCACATATCAGACAGCCTTTCTTTTGCAAATAAGTATAAAACTTGTATCTTATATTATTGTACCACCAAACCGCTGTTTCGTCAATCCAAAATTTGGTTCCTGTCATAATATGTTCAGAAAATTCATAAACATGAAACAGAAAACATACATTCGGGAGGATTTTATGGTTCAAGACACCAAGCTTCTGCACACACTCACCTTAGAAAACAGGGAAAACATGACGGTTTCCGCCGTATGTGACGTGGATACATTTGATGAAAACAAAATCGTTCTGTTCACAGAGGACGACACCCTTTGTATAGAGGGTGAGAACCTGCATATTCAGAAACTGGACGTGGCAAACGGAGAACTTGAGATTACAGGAAATATTTTTTCTCTCACCTACACCGGACGCAGTACCGATTCCCGCGGAAAAGGCTTTTTCCGACGGATTATGAAGTAGGTGAAACTATGATTTTTTCAATGAAAGAAGAGCTGATGATTTTTCTTTCCGCCATCTTAACCGGCATCGGTATTCCGATGCTTTATGATATGATTTTCGTCTGCACCAAGCGAAAGCCATGTCATATTTTTGTGTGCCATATATTAGATGCTGTTACCGTAATTATATCCTGCATCATCCTGTTTTATATGACACTTTCCGTCAGCCGGGGGATCGTCAGGTTGTTTGAATTTTTCGGGCTTTTCGTTGGTATCGTTTTATATAAACTGCTCCTCAGCAAGCTTTTTTGCGCAGTTTTTAACAAGATTACTGATATTTTGTGCACTTTTTTCAAACTTTTTTTCAAAATACTATTGACACCGATTGAATTTATGTATAAAATATTTAATAAGTGTATAAATGGTTTATTATATCCGTTTCTGTGGCTTATGCGAAGAATAGGAAACGCTTTCAAGCGTTCTGTTCGTCTGTACCACAGGACGCGAAACAAAACGTAGGTGTGAAAAATGGAAAATACGATGAATCGTAACGCAACAAACCGAGGCACCGGCAAGAAAAAGGGGAAAACCATTCATTTCGGTGTTTTCGTGAAAAGAATATTGTTCTGTCTTCTGTTTGTGTATTTTTCCTGTCAGCTGATTTCACAGCAGTTTAAATTTGCCAAGCTTAAAGAGGAAAACGCGATTGTAGATGCGAAAATCGAAGCTGCACAAAAAGAACAGAAGAACCTGCATTCCGAACTGGAATCCATTGACTCTGAGGACTACCTCCGTCGCATCATCCGCGAAAAGCTTGGATACACCAAGCCCAATGAAAAGGTGTTTGTGGACGATACGAAGTAATGCGATATCTGCAGTTTATCCGGCAGCATGTCTGCCCTATTTTAGATAACAAATGAATGAGGAAGCTTTTTTATGGCTTTGGAACCGGGAACAATCATCGAAGGAAAGGTGACGGGAATCACCCAATTCGGTGCGTTCATTTCATTCGACGAGGGAAAAACGGGATTGGTGCACATTTCCGAAATCGCTCCCGAATATGTGAAAAACATTCGTGACCACGTAAAGGAAAATGACGTGGTGAAGGCGAAAATTTTGTCTGTGGATGCCGGTGGAAAGATCAGTCTGTCTATCAAGCAGGCGATTTTAGAAGAACGCGCAAAAGCCAAAAAAGCACCCCGTAAGCAAGCGCCGAAGCGTCCCGACGACTTTGACTGGTCAAAAAAAGACAAACCTACAAGCTTCGAAGATATGATGGCGAAATTCAAGCAGGATAGCGACGAAAAGCTTTCCGACATGAAAAAGGGTTTGGATTCTAAGCGCGGAAGCTCCGGCTATCGCCGTTCCAACGGTTCATTTTAATCAGCTCATTTGCGGCAGGTTTTGCTCCTGCCGCTGATTTTTTGTTTAGAAAGGAACAAGTTATGACAACAGAAGAAATCAAAAACACTTATATAGAAAAAGATGAAGAAATTCTCTGGAGCGGTGCTCCCGAAACCTTAAAATATTTTTCCAGAACCGACCTCTGCCTGGTTCCCATCACGCTGATTATCGGGTGGATTCTTGTTTCCTACGCATATTCATCCTTTATGCTGATGATGCAGGGAAAAAGCGTGGCTTTTGCTCTTTCGGGCATCACGGTTCTGCTCATTGCCTTTTATCTGGTATTCGGCAGAATCTGGTACCGTCATAAGCGCCTTTCCCGGAATCTGTATTTCGTTACGAACAAACGTGTGCTGGTGTTTAACACCCTGCGCGACATCATGACGGCAGATATTCCCCTGGAGGAAACCTCGCCGGAGGCTTTTCAAAACGATGTGTTCTTATCCTACAAGGCTTTGGGCGGTGACATTGTGTACGGCTTGGGGCTGGATATTTTCTTCCGCAACATCACGTCCGAAACTCCTGCTTTTTATGCAATTTCCGATGCACAAAAAATCAGCAAGCTGATTACAAAAGCAAAAAAGGCGAAAAAGTCTAATAAGTCAAACAACAGAAAGGAAAATACCGATGATTCCGATTTTATCTGATTGTGCAAAAGCTGCAGGCTTTGAGCTTGCCGCACCCCAACTGGAGCAGTTCCGACAATATGCCGATCTGTTGGTGGAGTGGAACAAAAAAATGAACCTTACTGCCATCACCGAACCGGGCGAAATCATAACCAAGCATTTTATCGACAGTTTATACGGTCTTCCCTACCTTCCCAACGGCGGAACACTGATTGACGTAGGAACCGGCGCCGGTTTTCCCGGTATTCCATTAAAAATTGCCCGTCCCGACTTATCTCTTACCCTTCTGGATTCTTTAAATAAGCGCCTCACCTTTTTAAATGAGGTCATCCGCGAGCTGGCTCTGCCCGATGTGAAAACGGTGCACACCCGCGCAGAAGAAGGCGCTGTCAAAAAGAGTCCCCTTCGGGAAAAATTTGATGTGGCAACTTCCCGCGCTGTGGCTCAGTTGAATGCTTTGGCGGAATATTGTCTTCCGTATGTGAAGGTGGGCGGCGTATTTTTAGCCTATAAAGGCGGCGATGTGGAAGAAGAGTGCAAGAATGCGAAAAATGCCGTTAAAACCTTAGGCGGCGACATTCGCGACATTGTGTCCTACACCATTCCCACCACGGATATCACTCACACCTTAGTGGTGATTGAAAAAATCAAAGAAACGGCAGATATCTATCCCCGTCAGCAAGGAAAAATCAGCAAAAAACCGTTATAAAACATAAACATAAAGGACTGTAAACTTTTCGTTTACAGTCCTTTTTTCATTTATGCTTCTATGGCAACCAGCACGCCATGCTCTTCCGCGTAATAGGAGCAAAGCACGCCACACGGTTCTATGAAAACATCCGCTGTGTCAAACTCCGCTGAAATCAAACCTTTCAGTTCTTCCGCAAATGCTTCGTTGTTATTATGCGCAATCCGTACCTTGCCGCCCGAATATCCGGCAGCTTTGATTTGTTCGTATAAATTCAGCATAGCCTTCTTCTTCCCCTTCGGCTTCGCTAAAGGCTCCAGCGTTCCCACCTCCGATGCTGTTCCGACAATTCTGATACCCAAAAGACCTACAAGGTGGGCAACCGCCGGGCTTACTCTGCCGTTTCTCGCAAAATTCATAAGCGACTCCAAACAGAAAAAAGGCGTGTGTTCTTCTTATATTCTTCTATTTTTTGCACAATTTCATCAAAGGAATTTCCTTCCGCACAAAGCGCACCGAGCTTTTCTATCAAAAGACGCAGCTCCGGTCCGGCTGAAAGAGAATCTATCACATGAATGTTTACATGTTTATTCATGTTTTCATAAAGCATTTTTGCATTTACGCAAGCATTGTAGCTCCCGGAAAGTCCACTTGTAATGGCAACAGCAAAAATGGTATCTGCGCCGCGAAAGCTTTTCTGCCAGTCATAGATATTGGGGCAAGAGGTGTGGGTTTCTTCTTTCGTCGTCTTAAGCGCGTCCATCATATCGGAAATATCCGTTTCGGGCGCATCGATATATTCTTCATTTCCTATGCGTACCGTAAGCGGCACACAGGCATAATCTGTATGTTCAAAATGATATACATTTGATGATGAATCTGAAACAATTTTATATTTCATAATTACCTCCTTATCATTTACATAACCATTATACATAGTATTCAATACTATGTCAAGAGGTAATTTGAAACATGTAGCAAAAAAAGATGCTGAAACCACAACAGTTTCAGCATCTTTTCGTATCTGTTTTATTTTTGTTTTCCCTGCGCGTAGCCTACATATTCGTCAAAGAAATCCTCTGCAGATTTGTCCATATGGATTCCCACAAGGTTATCACGGAACCCGAAATTAATATAAAGATTTCCGAAATATTCGTCTATGGCCTGCACCTTCAGGCACAGCTTGTTGGGCGTTACCCAGGCTGCAGAAAATGCGCTTCTGTACCGACGGGTGCCGGTCTTGGTTCCCATCTCGTTGGAATAGCCGTCCTGGGGGAATTCGCCGAACACATTTTCGCACATACCAAAGGGAATTTCCTTTTCGCCCTGTGCGTTGATGTAGCGAAATACACCTTTGTTCCCTTCAAAGGTTAAGGTAAATTCACGGATGCCGGAGGGGCTTTCGTCCAGCACATAGGTCACGCCGTTTACTTTTTCTTTCCATTCCGAATCAGTTTCGCCAATGGCGGTCAGCAGTTTTCTGGTTTTGCTGTATTCAGCAAGTTCTCTTTGCGCCGCTTCGTTTTCCGGAATTGCGCCATCCTCAACCGTTCTCACAATCAAACGGAAGAAATCGTCAAAGATATATTTTTTTGCATAATCCTTACCCTGATTATCCCCATTGTAAATCAGAATGATGTCTTTATCCGGCACACATATTGCAAACTGACAGCCCATGCCGTAGAAACAGAAGCTGTTATCATAAGTTCTCCATATCTGATATCCGTAGCCCTGACAGTCGTGACCGTTTCCGTTCATATGGTCATTGTCAATCTGCCGCGCCGTTGCGGCTCTGAGGTATGCCTCATTCAGAATCTGCTCGCCGTTCCAGGAGCCGTAATTCATCGTAAATCTTGCAATCTTCAGCATATCGATGGGACGGAACACAGCCGCAGAATCACCCCAGGTGTGACCGCCGGGACATTTTAAGAAATAGTTTTCCTCGGAAACACCGATTTTGGAAAACAGCTTTTCCGTCAGATATTCCTTTAAGGTTTTGCCCGTCAGCCGTTCTACCAATGCACCCATAATAAAGGAGCCTTCGCTGTCATACTCATAAATAGTCCCGGAAGGGCGGGTTACCTTGTTATCATTTTCAAAATAGTGACGCACGCGATCCTCGGGCTTATCCGCAAACCAGTTGCCGGCAGGCTTTGCCGTACTCATCATCAGCATATGGCGAATGGTCTGATTGTGCATATTTTCATCCGGCTGATTTTTGATTTCCTCGGGAAAATATTTCGCAATCTTATCATCTAAATCAATCATGCCGTCCTGCTCTAAAAAGCCGATGGCAATGGACACAATGCTCTTCGTAACGGAATACTGTCTGTGACAGAAATCCCGATGGAAAGGCGCCCAGTAATTTTCGTAAAGAATATCGTTGCCGCGGGCTAAAATAATGTCGTGCGTTGCAAGACGGGCATCCTCTAAAATCTGAATATATTCCAGAATGTTTTCGGAGCGAATGCCTTGCGACTCCGGTGTTGCATAGTTCATGATTATTCCTCCTGATTTATGTATTCTTTTTATCTGTTTTATTTTTCTTATCATAAGACCGTGCGCAAACAGAAAGTATGATGCTGTTTATCGTCCCAAGCACAATAATCCATACCACTACAGACGCAACAATCCCAATCCAGTACGCTTTTCCGCTGAACGAAATCAGCATACTATCATGTGCCACGCGCCAGAGGGCATAGGTCAACAAAAAGCTCATAGCCTGCCAGAATTTCACTTTGCCGGAAAAAGGCTTTATTGGATTTTCGCCACAATGCTCACACGGATATTTTCCTATTCTGAAAATATTGTACTTTGTTTTCTTGCCGCAAATGCCGCATTTTATTTTCACGATACCCCCCCTTCCTTTCGCAAATTCTTTATAGTTTCATCATAACATCAAAAGGGCGGAATGTCAATAAAAATGTGCGCTTATCGTAAAATTCAGCGCCCGTTTTTTGTCGAAATGTTTTTACTGTTTTGACAAAACCATACATATTTCATCAAAGGAATGGAAAGGATATGGAAAGAATATATAAACTGTAAAATATTTCCATTCACAGGAAGCATACAAAGGAGGAAACGATTTGGATATATCCGTACTCATCCAAAGAAAAACATTGATTGTTACCCTGCGTGGCGAGCTGGATCATCATAGTGCAGGCAACGTGAAAGAATTGTTAGAGGAGCTGATTAAAAACCGCGGACCGGAAAATCTGATTTTTGATTTCACGAACCTGACCTTTATGGACAGTTCCGGTGTAGGCATGCTGATCGGGCGGTATAAGCTGATTTCCGCCATTGGAGGAAAGGTTTGCATCTGCGGTGCCTCACGCACGGTGG
The DNA here is from genome assembly GCA_017396465.1 of Clostridia bacterium. GTDB lineage: Bacteria > Bacillota > Clostridia > UBA1381 > UBA9506 > Congzhengia. The sequence continues at coordinate 19,349 of JAFQLU010000016.1, forward strand.
ACAGGCTCCTTACCATGTCCGGTATCAAGAAAATCATCGCAACCTACCAAACGGCAGAAGACGCTCTTAATCGGTTAGAGGAGGTGGTATCTTAATGAACAACAGCATGCATCTGGAATTTTTGAGCATTTCGGAAAATGAAAGCTTTGCCCGTGCGGCGGTGGCGGCGTTTGCCGCGCAGTTAGACCCCACCATGGACGAGCTGGACGATATCAAAACCTCCGTATCCGAGGCGGTGACCAATGCCATTGTGCACGGTTATGGTGATGCCGTTGGCACGGTACATATCTCCTGCGTGCTTTCGGGCAACGTCATCACCGTTACTGTATCCGACCGCGGGCGTGGCATTGAAGATGTTTCCCTTGCCCGGACTCCGCTTTTCACCGGTGCAAAGGGCAGCGAGCGTTCCGGTCTGGGCTTTACGGTGATGGAGACCTTTATGGACAGCATTGAAGTATTGAGCACACCGGGAGAAGGCACGATTGTTACCATGTGGAAACGCATTTCTACTCTTCCGCAGGCGGCATGTGTGTGAGTAGTGCCGTGAAACCGTTTGACACAGAACGCATTGGCGAACTGATTCTCCGCGCGCAGCAAGGCGATAACGCGGCAAAAGAGCAGCTGATTTCCGAGCATATGGGGCTTGTTTACCGGATTGCTGCACGCTTTGTCGGTCGTGGTACAGACATAGAGGACTTACACCAGCTAGGTGCAATGGGGCTTCTTGCCGCTATTGAAAACTTTGACTGCTCCAAAGGCACACGGTTTTCCACATACGCCGTTCCGGTCATCACAGGCGAAATCAAGCGGCATTTCCGTGACCATGGTGCCATCAAGGTCAGCCGCAGCTTAAAAGCAATTGCCGGCCACGCCGCCCGTGTGACGGAAGAATTTCAGGCACGATGCGGCAGAACGCCCACCATAAGCGAGCTGGCCGGGGAGCTTAAGGTTTCCAAAGAAGAGCTGGTGCAGGCGGTGGAAGCAAACGCCCCGGTGCGTTCCTTTTCCGAACCTTTGGGGGATGATAACGCCACACTTGCCGAAACCATCCCCGCACCCGACACTGCACCGCTTCTTTTAGAGCGGTTGGACATTGCCTCCGCCATAAGCAAGCTTTCCGACCGTGAACAAATCATTTTGCATTTGCGGTTTGATGACGAAAAATCTCAATCATACATTGCAAAAAAACTGGGAATTTCTCAGGTGCAGGTCTCCCGATTGGAAAAGAAAATACTTCTCGCACTAAAAAATCAGTTAAAATAACGGGAAAAGCCCATGTTTTCGGAGAAAACTATTGACAAAAACCTTGCAAATATGATAGGCTTATAATAACGATTTGCAAGAAAGAAGGAAGAACGTTTTGATAAAGGCGTATCTTAATAAAAATCATATCATTTTGAAAACATCGAAAGGAAAGGTCTTTCAGTTTGCCGCAGGCACCGCAATAACCGACATGCTGGACGACTCTCCCTATGCGCAATTTCCCAAGGGTAAAACGAAAGCGGCGGCTCTTCTTGAGCAGTTTTACGCGGCTCAGGATTTATCCATTCCGGAGCAGATGGCTTTATTTGCCGGCATCGGATTTTCTGTGGTAATTGAGGAGTCGGACGGCAAAGCCGTTCCTGTTATCACTGTCAAATCCGCTGAAGAGCTTTGCGCGTTAGAGCTTATCACGCTGATGAAAAGCCGTAAACCCTTGAAGCGGTGTGAGCATTGCGGCGAATATTTCTTCCCGCAAGGCAGAAGCGATGCCGTATATTGTGACCGTATCGGTGCGGACGGTTTCTCCTGTAAGAAAATCGGTGCCCACCGTCAGTATCGCAAAAACAGCCGTACAAACGATGTAAAGGCAATGTACGATAAAATGACGAAGCACAACCGCTATTTAAAGAACAGTGGCAAAATTTCCGAGCGGGATTACGATCGCTGGATGGCTTCCGTTTCCGAAAGCTACGCCGCATACAAAAACGGCGACATCAGCGAGCGTACCTTAATGACCCGTCTTTCCGAAACACTCTCCCCTGCCGGACGAAGTGCAAGAAGAGACATTTCGGATTATCTTCTGTAATAAATACCTGCATACAAAAAGAACTGTAAACTTTCGTTTACAGTTCTTTTTCTTATGTGTTTTATTTTACTTCTTTGATTACGCTCTGACCGCCCATGTAAGGTCTTAAAGCTTCGGGGATTTTCACGCTGTATTCACCGTTTTCATAAACTAAGTTGTTCTCTAAGAACGCAATCAGCATTCTGGGAGGAGCAACAACGGTGTTATTCAAGGTGTGTGCCAGATATTTCTTACCGTCTTCACCCTTTACACGGATGCCTAAGCGGCGAGCCTGCGCGTCTCCTAAATTGGAGCAGGAGCAAACCTCGAAATATTTCTGCTGTTTGGGAGACCATGCTTCTACGTCGTAGGATTTTACCTTCAGGTCAGCCAGGTCACCGGAGCAGCATTCTAAGTTTCTTACGGGGATATCGAGGCTTCTAAACAATTCCACGCTGTAGCTCCACATCTTGTGGAACCATTCCATACTATCTTCCGGTTTGCAGACAACAATCATTTCCTGCTTTTCGAACTGATGGATTCTGTAGATACCACGTTCTTCAATACCGTGTGCGCCCTTTTCCTTACGGAAACAGGGAGAATAACTGGTTAAAGTTAAAGGAAGCTGTTCTTCAGGGGTAATGGTATCGATGAACTTACCAATCATGGAATGCTCACTGGTACCGATTAAGTATAAATCCTCGCCCTCGATTTTATACATCATGGCATCCATTTCTTCAAAGCTCATAACGCCGGTTACAACAGAAGAACGGATCATGAATGGAGGAATATGATAGTTAAAGCCTTTGCCGATCATAAAGTCTCTGGCGTATGCTAAAACGGCACTGTGCAGACGTGCAACATCACCCATCAGATAGTAGAAACCTTCGCCGGCAACTCTGCCTGCGGCGTCTTTGTCGATACCTGCAAACAGCTTCATAATATCGGTGTGGTACGGAATTTCAAAGTCGGGGTTTGTCTTTTCACCAAACTGCTCCACTTCCACGTTTTCTTCGTCATTTTTGCCCACAGGAACGGAATCGTCGATGATATTGGGGATTTTCATCATAATATCACGGATTTTCACTTCCAGCTCGGATTCTTCCTGCGCCAGTTCCTTTAAGCGCTCTGCCTGCTCGGAAACCAACTTTTTCATTTCTTCCGCTTCTTCGCGCTTACCCTGTGCCATTAAGCCGCCGATTTCTTTACTGATTTTATTTCTGTTCGCACGCAAAGAGTCTGCTTCGCCGGTTACATCTCTTTTTCTGTCGTGAAGAGCAATAACCTCGTCAACCAAAGGCAGCTTATGGTCTGCAAACTTCTTTCTGATATTTTCTTTTACCAGTTCGGGATTTTCTTTTAAAAATCTGATATCTAACATTTTAGAATCTTCTCCTCTTTTGTAAAATGCTTTATCTTATATTTTACCTTAAATTGGTTCTTCTGTCAAGGCTTTTATCTGTAAATAAAAGGCTGTTTCCATCACTTTCTATAATTGATTGTAACACATCTGGCAGAGCTGTTCCAGGATACACTTCCACCAAAGTATTCCACAACTGCACGCACCGGAAGCAAGGTTCTTCCGTTTGTGAGGACCGGTGCACTGTCTAATGCATACGTGTTGTTTTGGTCGAAAGCGTAATTTTCACCAATGCGAAGATATAGCGTTTTTCCATCCAACGTAAGAGTAACCTGACGCAGAGTGCCGTTCCAACTTACGGTTCCGCCCATTGCCTCAATTAAAGCGCGAATCGGAATCATGGTACGTCCGTTGATGATGCACGGTGCCGTTCCCTGACTGTCAATATCCATCGTTGTTCTGTTTACGCGCATTCTGGGGTTGTCAATGTAGAGCTTAATCACAACCTCTTCCTGCTCTTCATACGATTCCTCATACTCTTCCTCGTACTCTTCTTCCTGTTCTGCATCCTGCCATACTGCAACAAAGTAGAACATGGTTTCTCTGTCACAACCCTCCATAAACTCTTCGTTTACAATAAGGCTTTCTCCCGGGTCAAAGGCTTCTAAGCCATATTTGTTTTTCTCTAAGACATCAAAGGGATGCCATCCGTTTTTCGGTGTGTAGAACGCCTCGTCCGCACTACGATAAAGCACCCATGTATAGAATTCTTTCCCGCTGTTTGTAAACTGACAATCCTCTACGGTCACGGTTTCACCGTATTCATAAACTGTGGTGTTCATTCTGCCGACACCGCCGTGGGGGTCGTAACCGATTGTGCAGGTTTTCTTTTCTTCTGCTGTCCATCTCGCATAAATCGTAACATCCGAGCTTCCTGAGAAATACGTGTTAGCCGTTATCTCCATTCCGTCGTTCTGTTTGGTGTACCAGCCGATAAATTCATACCCTGTTCTGGTAGGTACAGGAAGCTCTCCGTAATATCCGCCAGACTTAATCTGCATGCTTACGGTGCTGCAACTTCCGCCGTTTGCATTAAAAAACACGTTATAATACGCGTCTCCTTTGGTTACAAAGCTTCGCGTTGCACCCTCATAGCGAACACCGTCAACAACTGTGAAAAACTTATATTTGTAGGTCGTACCTTCTTTCAGTGTGTACCCAACCTCTTCGTTGATATCATACCAAGAATGGAAAAGCGTTGTATTCTTTCCCACATTGGATATATTTTCCGAATAATTTTTAAGAACCGTTCCGTTTGCATCCATCAGTACAATTCCGCACTGCGAAACAGTAGTGCCTGCAGGTTTTGTAATCTGTGTAACCATGCATGCGTTTGTATAATCCACGAACTCTTTTGCAACATATTCACTCTGCGTAGGCACAGTAAGTTTTACATTTGCTTCTACAACATCTGATGTGTTACCGCCGGTATTTCCACCGGAAACCAAACTCCAGTTTGGTCTCCAGAATCCCTGAACAACATAGGAGTACGTTCCTGCAGGAGACTGCTTTCCACAGGTACAGGTTCCGACAGAGCCACGGGTGCTCTTCGTGTTGATTTTATGCGATTCTACCGTATTGTTATTGCCTCTTTCAATGGTCGTAAAGGTCCAGCTTCCGTTTGCATTCTGCGTTTCCGCAACCGCGGCAACAATCACAACATGTGCTGAGGGACTCGGTGCATTATAATGCTTACGGCATGTTTCGCAATAAGGCATATATAAACAGAAGTCGCCTACCTGTGGCTTATAGGGATTATATGTGGTGTATCCGTTAGACCAGATAGGGGTATAGGTACCCGTGCCTGCACTTCTCCAATGACCTGCCAATGCAGAACGAGGAATCACGTTTGTAGGAATCCCCGCCGCAGCCGCACACCAGGATACAAAGGAGGCACACCAATCCATACCGTTTTTACCCATAAAACGTCCGTACTCGGTTTGTTTTCCTCCACCGCCATTTCCTGCCCAATCACCTGATTTTGTTCCACCCTTGTAGCCTTTCTGGCTGAGCGCAACCTGAACCATACGTATTCTGGGATCAGAGTATTTACTGTATGCTTCACATGCACGCTGATAATAAACGCCGCTTTGATAGCTTGCCGAGGTGGTTACACCCAAACCTGCCGCATCAGCTTTCATCGGTGCTATAAACGTGCACATGCCGATTACTAAGATAAAGGCTTGCAGTACACTAAGCAGTTTTAATGTTTTTGTTTTCATATTATGTCATCCCTTCAAATTATTATAATTTCTCCATTATATAAACTTCCCTAATGAACTTTGTTTCTCTGAAGCGAAATTGCAGAATCAAAGCATTTGCAAAATTTTCTCCGCAATTGCCGCCATGCCTTTATCGCCCGGATGGATGGAAACGCCCCGGTGTTCAAAAAGGCCGATTGCCATCATGGAATCATCCTCGCCCAACTGCTCCAATTCCACCAAAGCATATCCCCTTTCTTTTGCCACAGCGCGAATGTCTTGGTTTCCGACATGCCTCCAGAAGCCCGTTGTAAGAATAACCTTTGCCTTTCCTTCCGGGTTCAAATAGTCTATCAGTTCCTGATATTTTTGCCGGAACAAAGCACCGTTGAAACGCTCATCATGGGGACAGTTTTCCACGCACCGCATAATAATCACATCAGCGCCGAACTCCCTTGCCGGAAGAAAAGCATTGAAAAAGCTTTCGCCCGTTCGGTAGCCCCGTTCCCAATCGGAAACATGGCAAACCGCGAATCGGCTTTTTGCATCCGTTTCCAGTTGCTTTTCCATCACCATGTGCACATAATCCTTTTCCGCACAACTTGCCGCCATACCCCAGCTACCATACCAGCCAATATCAGGCTTGGGCAGATGAAGCGTGATGGAATTCCCAACAAAAAGAATCTTTTGCCCCTCTCCTTCCGTCTTCAGGAAGAATACGGGGCCCTTCTTTTCTGTCTGATGCGCGGAGGAAACGGTATTTTCCTCTATTCTGCTCATAATGCTTCCTCCAGCTTTTCTGCATAACGCACCGTTTCCATAGCATCCTTTGCATAAAAGTCTGCGCCGATGGCATCTGCATAGGTCTGGGTTAAAACTGCACCGCCAACCACAGTTTTGGTTTCGGGGCATGTTTCTTTCAAAAGGCGAATGGTTTCTTCCATAGCCGGAACCGTTGTGGTCATTAAAGCACTTAAGCCGCAAAGCTGTGCGTTTTTATCCTGCACCGCACGGACAATTTCCTCCGGCGGAACATCTTTTCCCAAATCCGTTACGGAAAAACCGTAGTTTTCTAAAAGCACCTTCACGATGTTTTTGCCGATATCGTGAATATCGCCTTTCACCGTTGCAATCACAACAGAAAGCTTCTTTTCATTCGCCCCTTTTTCCATACGCTGCTTTAACACGTCAAAGGCGGCTTTTGCGCTTTCCGCACTCATCAGTAGTTGGGGCAGAAAGGTCGTTTTCTGTTCAAATCCCATTCCCACGGTATCCAGTGCAGGAACGATGCAGCTGTTGATAACAGACAAAGCATCCATTGTTTCTAAAGCCGCTTCTGCCGCCTGCGCCGCCCGGTCTTTTAACCCCTTGATGATGGCACTCTTCAGCCACTCTTCCTTGGAAAGCTCCTGTCTTTCTGTTTTGGGAGCGGTTTCCGTTTCCGATTCTGCCGCATAAGAGATGAACCGCTCACACATGGGGTCTTTATCCGCCAATGCACAATAGGCAAAATAGGCATCCATCATGCCTTTTGCCTTTGGGTTCATGATTGCCGCATCCAGACCGCTTTCAAGCGCCATGGAGAAAAATGTGGTGTTTACCATATTGCGTTCGGGAAGACCGAATGACACATTGGAAACGCCCAAAGATGTCAGTCCGCCCAACGCCTTGATACCGCGGATGGCTTCAAGTGTCACCTTTGCCGAGCGCGTATCTGCGCTGATGGTCATAGCAAGAGGATCAACAATAATATCTTTTTTTGAAATGCCGTATCGGCTCGCTTCCTCATAAATCCGCGCGGCGATGGCGACTCTGCCCTCTGCCGTGTCGGGGATTCCGTTTTCGTCCAGAGTCAGTGCCACAATCAGACCGCCGTATTTTGCCGCCAGCGGAAACACAGCATCCATGGATTCTTGTTTTCCGCACACGGAGTTAATCATCGGCTTTCCGTTATAGGCGCGTAAAGCCGCTTCCATGGCTTCGGGTTTTGTGGTATCTATCTGCAGGGGCAAATCGCACACTGCCTGAAGGGAGGTCACAATCTGCGCCAGCATTTTCGTTTCATCAATCTCGGGAAGTCCGGCGTTTACATCCAGCACATGAGCACCTGCTGCTTCCTGGTCCAGCCCCTCGTTTAAGATATAATCCATATTATTTTCGCGCAGGGCGACTTTCAGCATTTTTTTGCCGGTGGGGTTAATGCGTTCCCCGATTAAAACCGGCGTTTTTCCGAATTCCACACTATGGGTATAAGAAGAAATCACGGAGCGGTTTTTCTCTGTTAAAGGAAGCACCTTGGCGCCTTGCAGGGCAAAGCAAACCGCTTCAATATACTCCGGCGTAGTGCCGCAGCATCCGCCGAAGCCATGCACGCCCATCTGTGCAAACTCTGCCATTTTGATAGCAAAGTCGTATGGCGGAACATCGTACACCGTTTTCTCACCGTCAAAAGCAGGAAGTCCTGCGTTGGGCATGGCAAAAACGGGAACAGAAGCCACCTCTGTCAGCCGTTTTACCACCTTCTCAAGCTTATCGGGTCCTAAACCGCAGTTCACGCCCACGGCATCTGCCCGAAGGCCTTCCAGCATGGCAACCATGGCGTCCACATCGGCTCCCGTCATCAGCTTGCCACGCTCATCATATGTGTTGGAAACAAGCACGGGTAGGTCGCAGTTTTCCTTTGCCGCAATCACTGCCGCTTTGGTTTCTAAGCTATCGTTCATGGTTTCAATCAAAATCAGATCAACGCCACATGCGGCGCCGATTTTCACAGTTTCTGCAAAAATGCGGACCGCTTCTTCAAAGTCCAAGTCGCCCAGAGGCTTTAAAAGCTTTCCCGTGGGGCCGATATCCAGCGCCACATACCGCTTCTTTCCGCCCACCTTACCCACGGCAACCTGCGCACACATTACGGCATTCTGTACCACAGTGAGCAAATCCGGTGTGCCGTGTGCCTTTCCGGGGAATTTTAAGATATTAGCACCAAAGGTATTTGCGGCAATCACATCACTTCCGGCACGCAGATAACTTTCGTGCACCGCAATGATTTTATCGGGATGGGTCATACCCCATTGCTCCGGCAGTTCGCCCGCCGGGAGTCCTGCCGACTGCAGAAGTGTTCCCATTCCGCCGTCAAATATCACTTTATCTGTTATGATTTTTTCCAAAATATTCATGGTTTTCATCCTCTCGCATAGAGACATTCTTTTTGCTTGTTACAGGCTTCACAGCCCGTTTGCGCGCACCGTTCATCTGTTTCGCTGATGCCGGCAACCGCCGTGACAGACTTGGTGGGGGTCATCAGTAAAGAATCCGTCAACGAAACACCGATTTTTCGCGAGGTGTCTAAAAGCTGACAAATCTCTCTTTGGTGCGACAGCGCAAAATCTCCGTATCCCGGGCTGAACCGTGGCCGAAGATATGCAGGCTCTTTTTGCAGACTCGTTCCGATACTGGACACAAACAAATCGCACCAGCTTTCCACCGCCGCCGTTCCCACCGCCTGCGCAATCACCGCAGAGGCCGGTGAAACACGACTGTATTTTTCGATGATACGGTCAACCTGCGCGCCAACCGTTGCAGAAAATAAAAGCACGCGTTTACACCCGGCAAGATTTTTGGAAAGCTGCCCGGAAGCTGCCCGAAACACACCGAAATCTACCATTCCGGGCGTTACCGCAACGGGTAGAATCCTGCAACAAGCGCGGGGCGCTACAGAAAGAAGCACCTCGTCGGCAATCTTTTGAATTCTGCCAAGCTCCGTCTCATCCGGCACATGCGTGCCGTAGCCTGCATAGCGCAGGATTTCCGATTCTTTCAGCAAAAGCTCCGAGCTGTTTGCGGTATGCACATAAATCATGCCAGTATCTCCGACAGATTTTCCTGAATCTTCGCCGCAACATCCGGCTTGTTCATGGTGTAAACATGAATATTGTTTACGCCATTGGCCAAAAGATCAATAATCTGCTCTGTTGCATAGGCGATGCCTGCCTGCTTCATGGCGGCAGGGTTTTCGCCGAACCGATCCACTATGGTTTTAAACCGCTGGGGCAGATAGGTTCCCGAAAGCTCACAGCTTCTTTTAATCTGCTTTCCGTTGGTTACCGGCATAATGCCTGCCACAACCGGAACCGTGATGCCTGCTTCGCGGATTTTATACAGGAAATTATATAAAATGTTATTGTCGAAAAACATCTGTGTGGTTAAAAAATCACAGCCCATATCCACCTTTTCCTTCAGGTGCAGAATATCCTCCTTCTGATGGGGAGATTCAGTGTGTCCCTCGGGGTAACAAGCACCGCCGATGCAAAAATCGCCTGCCTGCTTGATTTCCGCAATCAGCTCCGAGGCATAGCGATAATCCTGCACCGTGAGTCCTTCCTTCGGAATGTCACCGCGCAGGGCCAGAATATTTTCCACACCGATTTCTTTCAACTCCTGAAGATGCATGCGAACTGCTTCCCTGGTGGAGGACACGCAGGTCAGATGCGCAAGAACCGTTGTTCCGTAGGTTTTCATGATGTTTTCCGTGATGGACGCGGAGGTTTTGCTGGTGCCACCACCTGCGCCATAGGTCACACTCATAAAATCAGGGGAAAGTTTTGCAATCTCCTCCGTGGTGCTTTTCACACTTTCATAAGCATCCCATGTTTTCGGGGGAAACACCTCAAAGGACAAAGTGGTTTCCTTATTTTTCATAATTTCAGAAATTTTCATATTATTTCACTTCCTTATTTTATTATTTTAGCATTTTTTCCGCTTTCTGTCAATCTTTCTCCGCCCAAAGAACCAAAAAAAGGAAAACATCAAAACAAAATCTGGAAAAACATTTATTTTATCATATCTCAAAATATTTTTATTGTTTTTCGATAAATTTATATTGACAAACAAAATTTCTTCTGCTATAATGGAGTCACAAACAACGAAAGGATGATTTTTATGTATCAGAAAAGCATCGTACACTATATCTCTAAAATCGTTATCGACATTTTATTCTATGCGGGCATTGCCACAACTTTGGCAGTTCCGTTTCTGTCGTCACGCTTTTATGCCTGCATCGGCTATACAAGCGAGGCATGGAAGATTCCTTTTATGCTGGTGCTGTTTTTTTCCGGTGCCTGCTCTGTTTTTATTCTGTTTCATTTAAAGCAGATGTATCGCACCTTGCTCATCGGCAATCCTTTTATCCCCGACAATGTGAACCGTCTTCGCATGATAGCCGTGGCTTGTCTTCTGATTGCTGTTATATACATCGGCAAATGCTTTTTCCTGTTTACATTCGGAACGGCAATCATTTCATTGGTTTTTATCATCGGCTGTCTGTTCTGCCTCACCCTGAAGGATTTATTCAAGCAAGCGGTAAATTATAAGGCAGAAAACGACCTGACCATATAGGAGGGAATCGCATGGCAATTATCGTAAACTTAGATGTGATGATGGCAAAACGCAAAATCGGTTTGATGGAGCTTGCTGAAAAAATCAACATCACACCTGCCAATCTATCTATTTTGAAAAATAACAAGGCAAAAGCCATCCGTTTCTCCACGCTGGAGGACATCTGCAAAGCGCTGGATTGCCAGCCTGCAGACATTTTAGAGTATCGGGAGGACTAAAGGAAGGAGGTCTTTTTTATGAAACCAATCATAAAAGGGTTTCTGCTTGCGCTGGCTCTTATGTATTGCAACCGTTTTTTAGGTAGCATATTCCAGTATCCGCATATGCTCATTTGTATTGTATTTTTTTCGGTTACTGCTGCTTTTTTAGTCAGTGAAAAGATTTCTCATCTGTTTCTTTGCGGCTTCACGGGATTGTTTTCGCTGATTATTCTGGAATTCTCCGTCGCAACTTTCTCGCCACATGTCGAAACTCTGCTGATACATTTGCTCGGTATGCCCTGCTGCTTTCTGGCGATACCGCCGGCAATTGTTCTCACGGTGAAAAAACCGAAAATACACCTTAGGGAGGAATGCTTTGTGGAACAAACATTTAAAATCAAGCTTCTGATATACGCCGCTATTACGGCATGCACCTTCACCCTCTTTGTAATGCCGGAACGCGCAGGCATCAGCGTGCCTTTCTTTGTGTTAATTCAGGCGATTTGCTTATGGTTTCTTGTACCAAACCGAAAACGGCTCTTTCTGCTTATCCCCGTTGGAATTTTTTCTCTGAATTGCTTTTTCAGCGGAAGCCACATCTGGCGCATCAGTAATTTCTTCGTTTCGGCAATTCTTTTCAGCTGTATGTTTTTAAACTTTTCCTTTTTTAGTTCTTCGCTGAAATACCTTACGGAGGCTATTTGCAGGTTTTTTGCGCCGCTTACGGCTTTTACCCTGCCTTTCCGATGGGTGTCGGAGCTTACCTCCGGAAAAACCGGACTCATCAAACGGATTCTTTTGGCGCTTCTTTTAGCCCTACCCTGCGCTTTGATTCTCGTTTTCATTCTTTCTCATGCAGATATGGTATTTTCCATGAAAACCGAAAGTGTCTTTTCCCGCCTCACCGACGGATTCCGCCTGCATTCTGTATGGCTGATTCTGTGCGGCATTTGCGCAGGGCTCTATGCCTTTGGTTGTCTGTATACCGCTCATGTGGGTGTCGCTTTGTCGGAGAAAGAGAAAAAAAGCATTCGATGCGATTTGATGATAGTAAACATTTTTCTTGCCGTGATTCTCGCAGTTTACACGCTGTTTGTTATCATTCAGTTCCGCTATCTGTTTGCCGGAGATACACTTCCCTCGGGACTTTCCTACACAGAATATGCGCGAAAAGGCTTTTTCGAGCTTTTGGGACTGACGGGTGTGAATATCTTCCTGATTCTTCTCGTGATTCATCTGACGAGGGAGTCAGAAGGCATATGGACAAAAATCACCCGCATGCTTCTCCATTATCTTTGCGCTGTAACGGTGGTGCTTTTGATCTCCTCCTTTTACAGAATGTATCTCTACACCGCCGATGACGGTTTAACACGGCTCCGCTTCTTTGTGATGGGATTTTTGGTGTTCGAGGCAATCGGACTTCTCTTTACCTTTCTTTACATTGCAAAACCGAAATTCAGCATCACGGGCGTGTATCTTACTTTAGCGCTCACCTACTATTGCCTGCTGAATCTGGTGCCGACAGACAACATCATCGCGCAAAATCAGATAGATAAATACCTTGTCGGCGAGCGAGAGGGCATCGACTATGTGTTTACCCTCTCCACCGATGCGGCACCTGCTATGGAAGCACTTTATGCAAAAACAAACGACACGAATCTTCACGCACAGATTCTCACTTTTTTAAGCACAAAAACCGCTTCGGATATCCCAAAGCGGTGGCAGCGGTATAATCTCTCCCACACGCATGCGTCGGAAGTTTTAAATGACCTAAAATAACCTAAAACAACAAAAAAGCTCCTGCCGAATGACAGGAGCTTTTCTATTTTTTACATCAGATAGATATAAATCCCATTGCGCTCAGTACCGAAGATACTAAAATCAGAACGATACAGATAGGAGCAATGTATTTAATAACAACGGTAAACAGGGCTTTTCTCTTGAATTTACCGGACAGTTCCACTTCGTCGGCAATTGCCTGAGGCTTGATAATATAGCCGATGAAGATACAGGTCAGAAGTGCCACGATGGGCATTAAAACGCTGTTACTGATAAAGTCAAAGAAATCGAGGAACGCCATGCCGATTACGGTTACATCTGCCAGCGCACCATAGCCCAATGCGGAGGGAATACCGATGAGAACCGACACGATGAACACGATTAAGCAGGATACTTTTCTGCCTACCTTAAACTTATCGCACACGATGGATACCACAGTTTCCATCAGAGAGATAGAAGATGTCAGCGCTGCAAAGAGAACCAACAGGAAGAACAGAATGCCGATAACAGTTCCGCCGAACATGGTTTCAAAAACCTTGGGAAGTGTTGCAAACATCAGTCCGGGACCTGCGCCCAATGCTTCAGGAGAACCGCCGGAGAATGTGAACACGGCAGGAATAATCATCAGACCTGCGATAAATGCAATACCGGTATCAAAAATTTCAATCTGTGTAACAGAGGATTCTAAGTTTACTTCCTTCTTCATGTAGGAACCGTATGTAATCATGATACCCATAGCAAGAGACATGGAGTAGAAAAGCTGTCCCATAGCCGCAAGCACGGTGGTTACGGAGAACTTGGAAAAGTCCGGTGTAATGTAATACAGAACACCCTGCATTGCACCCGGCATGAACATAGCATAAATTGCGATAAACACAGAGAGCACTGCCAAAATCGGCATCAAGAACTTACTTACTTTTTCAATACCCTTTTCTACGCCAAACAGAACAACCAAAGCTGTTAAGCCGATGTAGAGCAGGAACCAGCCGATGGGCTCCACAGGCTGAGAGATAAACGTGCTGAAGAACGTATCCCCTGCCGCTTCATGAGCGCCGCCGCTGATAA
>JAFQLU010000017.1 GCA_017396465.1 Clostridia bacterium
AAATACCTTCTGCATTTCCACATTGGAAAGAAGTGCACGATATCTTTCTTCGTGAGATTTTTCGATAGCAGCAACGGCACGGAATTTAGCAGCGAGTGCTGTGAAGCCTTCTTCCTCTGCTTCCTTTGCAAATGTTGCATACATGTCGGTCCATTCGTAGTTTTCGCCTTCTGCAGCAGCTAACAGGTTCTGTGCGGTGTCGCCTAAAGCGCCCAATTCCTTGAACCACATTTTAGCGTGTTCTTTTTCGTTATCGGCTGTTTTCTGGAAAATCGCCGCAATCTGTTCGTAGCCTTCTTTTTTTGCAACGCTTGCAAAATAAGTGTACTTGTTTCTTGCCTGGCTTTCACCGGCAAAAGCTGCCATTAAGTTGGCTTCGGTTCTGGATCCTTTTAATTCCATGTTCAAAACTCCTTTTATGTTATTTAGGCTTCGCCTATTCGTTAACGTAAGTGTATCCTAAAGCATCCCATGTCTTGGAAAGATTTCCCAAAAGGTCACGCTTTTTGTAGCCAATCCAGCGACTGGAAATGTCGCTGTACCTGACAATCTTTCCGTCGATGGTCACACCGGGGATGCCTGCGGCAACCTTATCGTCATAAATCTTTTTTGCCTGCTCTTCGCTGGAAAGATGCATCTCATAGTGAATAGATTCTAATGTACTGTAGGGAAAATTGTAAGTCAAAACATCGTAGCACCCGTCCTTTTCCGGCGTGGTTACAATGATTTTGCCATTGCTTTTGCCATAATCCTCGGAAGTGGAAGGAACAACCAACTCGCCGTTGTCATTTGTGTAAACTCCTTCGTCATCCTCTGTAGCATGCATATCATATTGCGGAGCAGACTCCGTCACCGCTTCCTGCTTTTTGCAAGAGCAAACAAGCAAAAGCAACCCGAGCAAAACTAAAAATAAACTATATTTTTTCATATTCATCACCTGAAAATTTTTCTGTTATAAAACCACCAATTGCGCGCCAATTCCACCAGGAGCAGAAATCCTTGTGAGCCGCGGGATATCTGCGACGCCGTCAATTGCGCCAATTCCACCAGGAGGAAAAAGCCTTGTGAGCTGTGGGATTTTCCCGACGCCGCCAATTGCGCCAATTCCACCAGGAGCAGAAAGCCTTGTGAGCCGCGGGAATTTCCCGACGCCGTCAATTGCGCCAATTCCACCAGGAGCAGAAATCCTTGCTTGCAAGGGGATTTCTGCGACGCCGTCAATTGGCATGCGCAGTCTGAAAGACTGCGGAAAAGCCTGCGGCTTTTCCGGAATTTTATTTCATAAAATTCCGTACATGCCAATTATAACATACGAATATGAAAAATTCAACTATATTTTGTGAACAAAAGGTATGGAATATACGGAAAAAGTGTGATAAAATAATAAAGAAGAAAATAAAGAGGCGATGAAAATGAATCAGCAAAAACGAATTCTTGCAATCAATGATATATCCTGCTTCGGGAAATGCTCTTTAGCGGCGGCAGTTCCGATTTTAAGTGCATCGGGCATAGAAACCTGCATGCTTCCAACGGCGGTGCTTTCGGCACACACAGCCTTTCCCGGATTTACATTCCGCGACCTGACCGAGGATATGCCCTCCGAGGCAAACCATTGGCAGGAGATGGGACTTTCCTTTGACGGAATCTACAGCGGCTATTTAGGCTCCATCCGCCAGGTGGCATATGTGGAACAAATCGTGGACACCTTTCCCTGCGATTTCGTCCTTGTAGACCCCGTGATGGGAGATAACGGAAAACTATATACCGGCTTTGACGAAGCCTTTGCAAAAGAATTACGCCGCCTTCTTACAAGAGCCGATGTGATTGTGCCGAATGTGACGGAGGCGTCCTTTCTTGCAGGCATCGGATACGAAGCGGATACCCATTCGACCGATTACATCGCAACCGTATTGCATGCCTTGAGCCAATACACCAAGGGTGACGTTGTGCTGACGGGCGTACATACAGGGAAAGACACCTTGGGAACCGCCGTGTTCCAAGACGGAATGCTTCATGTGATAG
Source organism: Clostridia bacterium (assembly GCA_017396465.1). Taxonomy (GTDB): domain Bacteria; phylum Bacillota; class Clostridia; order UBA1381; family UBA9506; genus Congzhengia. The sequence goes on from JAFQLU010000017.1 coordinate 2,023, forward strand.
AGCGTCCTAAATATGATGTGGTATACAGTGGAACAGGTGATGTGTTTGCATCCGCCTTTGCCGGAGCCGTGATGAATGGAAAAGATGTTTTGAATTCAGCTGAACTGGCATCGGATTTTGTGATTGATTGCATTGAGGCAACAGTAAAAACCTCCGGCAACAGAAATTACGGAGTGAATTTTGAGCTTTGCATCGGGAAACTGATTGAAAGATTACAGAAATAAGAAATCGTGAAAAAGGCTTTCTTTGTTCTAAATAAAAAACAAGAGCTTACCGAGAGGTAAGCTCTTGTTTTTTAAAAGATGTCCCCATTATGCCGTGTTAACCGATTAATTTTTACCTGCATGAGCAGGTGGGTATCCTCTCACTTGTTTTACATGTCCCCTGGCCGATAAACGGGGGGCATATGCGCCACAAACGAAGTCAGATTCCCTTATAAAAAGTGTTGGTAAAATAAAAATCGTAAATCACGCACATCTCAGGGATAACCTTCGTTAGTTATTATACCACCGGTTTTTTAAAATATCAATACTTTTTCATATTTGTCATATAAATTTAAAATAAGAAAAAAACCGTAATTATCTGAGAACCGCACTTTTTTAGTGCGGTTCTTTGGGTGACAAAATTATTCTTCCCAGTTGTGCCAAACGTTCTGGACGTCGTCGTTATCTTCCAGCATATCGATCAGCTTGTTCATAAACAAAAGATCTTTTTCGTCGGTTAAAGTCACAGTGGTCTGGGGAATCATTTCCACTTCGGCGGAAGCAAATTCGTAGCCTGCTTTTTCCAAAGCATCACGTACTTCGCTGAAGCTTTCGGGAGCGGTTAAGATTTCGAAGCAGTCTTCGTTTGCGGTAAAGTCTTCTGCACCGGAATCTAAAGCATCCATCATAACGGCATCCTCTTCCAGCTCGCCTTCAGAGTTGTCGATGATGATAACGCCCTTCTGGTCGAACATAAAGCTTACGCAGCCGTTCTGACCCAGATTGCCGCCAAACTTATCAAAGTAGTGACGCAGGTCGCCTGCGGTTCTGTTTCTGTTGTCGGTTAAGGTTTCCACGATAACGGCAACGCCGCTGGGACCGTAGCCTTCATAGGTGATGTTTTCGTAGTTATCGCTGCCCAGCTCACCGGAAGCCTTTTTGATGCAACGTTCAATGTTATCGTTGGGCATGTTGTTTGCCTTTGCCTTTGCAATAGCATCGCGCAGCTTGGAGTTGGACTCGGGATCAGGTCCGCCTGCTTTTACGATAACGGTGATTTCACGACCGAGCTTGGTAAATATCTTACCTTTTTTCGCATCGGATTTTTCTTTTTTGTGTTTGATGTTTGCCCATTTGGAATGTCCTGACATACTATCTCTCCTAAATCTAATATTGTATAAAATTTAATTAAAAACAAAATAATAAATGAAAAATAAAACCTTCGAAGGGAAGTATTTTATGGAATTTCTGCGTGCTTTTCTGGTTGGCGGTTTCCTTTGCGCCATCGCACAGTTTCTGATTGATAAGTTCAGGCTCACGCCTGCCAGAATATTGGTTATCTATGTGACATCCGGGGTTTTCCTTACGGTGGCAGGTCTTTACCAGCCACTGGTGGATTTTGCCGGATGCGGCGCCACGGTTCCTCTCACGGGCTTTGGTTACACTCTTGCCAAGGGAGCGGCAAAGGGCGTTGAGGAATTCGGCGTCTGGGGGATTTTCTCCGGCGGAACGGCAGGTTCTGCCGCAGGCATTGCCGCCGCGGTGGTGTTCGGCTTTTTGGCGGCGCTTTTATTCAAGCCTAAATCGAAAAATTAAAGCCTGCTTCTGCCATACTGAAGTATCGGTTATCAGAAACAATGATATGATCTAAAACGGAGACACCAATGGAATTCAGCAGGAGCACAAGCTCGTGTGTTGTGGAGCGGTCCGCTGCAGAAGGTGTGATAGAACCGCTGGGGTGATTGTGCACGAAAATAATATTATTTGCGTTGTGCTTGATAACCTCCGAAACAACCAATCTGGGATACGCTTCTATCTGATCCAAAGTCCCTTTGGCAATGACGCCGTTCCAATTCACACGCCGATTGGAATCCAAGCTGATCAAGGCAAATTCCTCATTGGTTTTTCCTTTCATCATCAACGTGGCATATCTGCCGATCGTTTCCGTGTTATGCAAAAGTGTGCTTTTAGAAATTTTGGACTTTTCATATTCCCGAGCCAGGTGCGTAACCATGGAAAGCAATAGGGCACTGTTTTCACCGATGTTGGGAATTTTGAGCAGGGAAGCATAATCTGCTTCAAATACATTTGCCAAGGTTTTGTATTCGTTTAAAATTGCATGAGCCAGAGGATTGGTGTCGTGTCGCGGAATGGCAAAGAACAGCAGAAGCTCTAAAATTTCATGCTCTGCAAAACCATCAAAGCCATTTTCCAGAAAACGACTCTTCATACGCCTGCGATGGCCTTTATGCATATCATCGTTGTTTTGTACCATACAGTTCTCCTCCGGAAAAACATATCCCTTATATTTTACACTTTTTTTAAAAGAATTTCAACCTTTTTTCGCAAATTTGGGCGAAATGCGGAAAACTTTTGGTGACGAAGCGGTGTTTTTGGGAATAGTATGGTTTGGAATGATATAAAATTTTCCAAAAACGGCGGTGAAAATATGAAAAGCTGTTTGATTACGTTTCAGTCGCAGACGCAGGCGGTAAGGCTAAAAAGTGTGGCAAAAAAAGAGCAGATAGGAATCAGCATGGTGCAAACGCCGAAAGAAATCTCCTATGGCGGCTGTTCCTATGCACTGCGGTGTGACAGAAGGGATATCCCGAAGGTGTTATCCCTTTGCAAGGCGTACCGCGTATCTTATAGCCGTATTTTTTCGGAGTTGACTGATGTCAGCGGCAGAAGGTATTATGAAGAAATCGCAAAATGAAAGGACCCCGTTCCGGTAAAGGAACGGGGTGAAATTTTGCAAAACGTAAGCTACGGCAATGTAATGGTGAAGGGGTAGGGAACCTCTCCACCGGAAAGAACGGTTATACCGTTTTTTGAAACCGTATACGAGGTGATTTTTCCGTTGTCCCATGCAAAAGAAACGTCGTATCCGCCGCGGGCGCGCATACCGCGGACCGAGCCTTTATTCATTTCGCAGCTGATAGCGGGAAGAAGTGTGAGATTGTTTCCGAAGCTTTGCATCAACATTTCTCCGAGACCGGATGCAAACCCGAAGTTTCCGTCAATCTGGAACGGGGGATGTGCGTCAAACAGATTGTAGTATGTGGAAACACGGAACATATTTTTTACATATTTATACGCACTTTCACCGTCCTGCATTCTTGCAAACTGGTTGATAATCCAGGCGTTGCTCCAGCCGGTGTATCCGCCGCCGTTGGCAAGACGGGTTTCAAGCGATTTTCTACATGCATCAAAGAAAGGACTGCCCGGACGGATCGAGGTGCCGGGGTGGAGACCGTAAAGGTGAGAAATATGACGGTGACCGGGCTCCGGCTCCGTGAGTTCCTCGCTCCACTCTAAAAGTCTTCCGTCGCTTCCGATTTTATATGGCGACAGGTGGGTACGAATGTAGTCACAGCGATTTTTGATGTCTGTTTTGTTTCCGAGAATATCGCAGATTTTAGCGGTGTATTCGGTAAAATCCAGAATGATGCCGATATCCATGGAGGAGATGCCGGAAACAGCCGCTTCTTCGCCGTCTATCGTGTAAATATTTTCGGGAGATACAGAGCAGACGGTTGTGAGATACCCGTCTTCGTTTTCGTAAAGCCAACTGTTTAAAAAGTCCAGAGCACCAACGAGGACATCAAAATATTCTTCCAAAAATGCGGTGTCTTTCGTGTAGTCATAGTGTTCCCAGATGTGACGGCAGAACCAAAGACCTGCCATGGGCCAGTAAGCATACCGCGCCTTGATGCCGGCAGGAGAGGTCATACGCCAGACGTCCGTGTTGTGGCAAAGCACCCAACCGTCTGCGGCAAAATGATTTTTTGCGCTTGTTTTTCCTGCTTCTGCCATGTCCTTAATAAAGGGAAAAAGTGGCATATGACATTCGGGAAGTGCACTCATTTCTGCGCTCCAGTAGTTCATCTGTGTGTTGATATTTACCGTGTAGTCCGACCGCCAGGGAGGCAGAACCTCACTGTTCCAGATGCCCTGCAGGTTGGTGGGCTGGGTTCCCTCACGGGATGCGGCAATCAAAAGGTAACGGCTATAATGAAACATCAATGCCGCAAGGGCAGAAGGAAACTCTGTTTTTGCCGCATCTAATAATTCGTTGGTGGGGCGTGCATCTGCTTCTCCTATGGAGATTTCGCAACGGTTATAAAGTGCCGCGTGGTCTTCTGTGTGACGGGCAAGAAGCTCTTCAAAGGGCTTTTCCGATGCCAAGCGAATATCCTCGGCACAAGCTTCAGCATAGGCAAGACCGTTGGCGGAAGGCGATTCGTTCCACGCAGTGTAGCCCGTGCGGATAGCAACAAAAATGGTGGCATAGGTGGCATTACAAACGAAAATCACGCCGCCTGCGGTAATACATGTTCCGTCTGTTAATACCTGCACGGTGCTGCAGAAAGGAATGGTGTCTTTCTTGTAGTCATATTCATGCACGCAGGCATCCGGGTCAGAGGCATGAATACCGTGCCACACTTCAACGGGGCATTTGCCGGTTATGGTAAAAAATCTGTTTCCGCTTTTCACCATATGATCCAGCGCACAGTTGGCGCGCAGATCAAAATGCAGATTGCCCTCTTCCGAAGAACGGATTTCTTCAACAAAAACATTGTCGGGATGAGATACAAATGCCCGACGGGAAATTTTATTTCCGTTATATGTGAAAGAGGAGGACACCACACCGGTTTTCATGTCCAGCTCACGGTAGTAGTCAGAAATTTCGTGGGGTGTCAGTACGGAATACCCCGGTGCGCAGCCAATGGTGAAATCCAGTCGCTTTTTCATATCAACGCGGATGCTGCTGAAGGGCAGATAGGTGGAGGCCTCCGTATGTATCATCTTTTCTTCTATCAGCCTGTTGGCTTCTAAAAACTTTTTCTCTGCAATCAGTTTTTTTACTTCGGGAACATACTGCGCCGCCTCGGGACGGGAACGGTCGTGCGGGTAGCCGCTCCAGAGGGTTTCTTCGTTAAAATCATAGCGCTCGGAAAGCACACCGGAAAAAGCCATGGCGCCGATTCTGCCGTTGCCCATGGGCAGGGCCTCTGTCCAGGCAAGGGCTTCCTGTTTATAATGAAGTTTATGCATGATATCTATCCTTTCTTTTTGTTCGGATGCCTTCATTTTATCACGATACACAAGAGCCGTCAACCTTTTTCAAAAAAGAAAGAAGAAAAGATAATCGTAGCGTAAAATGTAATATTTCTGTTACAATTTCGGGTCAATCATTGAAAAAAAAACGGGAATCATATATAATATAAACTTGTAGAAATGTATGCAAAAGAAAACAGCTGTAAAGGAGCTGAAGGTATGCCTGATATAAAGGAAAGACGAATCTTAATGGCGCTGACCAGATTTGATATTGGTGGTGCGGAGACACATGTTTTAGAGCTTTCTCTGGAACTTCAGAGAATGGGCTATGGCGTTGTGGTTGTATCAAATGGCGGCGTGTATGAGCAGAACCTGAAGGAAGCAGGGATTCCGCACTACAAAATCCCCATGCATTCCAAAACACCGAAAAATATTGCAAAGTCTTTAAAAGAGCTTCGTCGCGTCATCAAAGAAGAAAAGATAGATATCGTGCATGCACACGGCAGAATACCTGCCTTTTTGTGCGGTATTCTGCACAAGGTGATGAAATTCACTTTTGTTACTACGGCACATTGGGTGTTTGACACCTCTCACGGACTTAAATATGTATCCAACTGGGGCGAAAAGGTGATGGCGGTCAGTGTGGACATCAAGCAGTATCTGATGGAAAACTACCGCACCAATCCTGCAGATATTTACATCACCATCAACGGAATTGATACGGATAAGTTCTGCAAGGATGCAGATGCAAGCAGCGTGATAGAAGAATTTGCGCTGAATCCCGACGCCAGGAAAATTGTGTATATCAGCCGTATGGATGCCGACCGTGCTTTGGTTGCGTTTCAGCTCGTGGAAATTGCGCCGGAGCTTCTTAAGGTGAATCCGGAATTGGAAATTGTGATTGTCGGTGGCGGCAATGTGTTTGATGAATTGAAAATAAAAGCCGATGCTATGAATGAAAAGCTGGGAAGACGCGCCATAGTTCTTACCGGCGGCAGAACAGATATTTATAAATTTGCCGCATTGGGTGACTGGTTTGTTGGCGTATCCCGTTCTGCACTGGAAGCTATGGCATGCGAAAAGCCTGCCATCATTGCAGGAAACGAAGGATATATCGGTATTTTTGACGAGGATAAGTTGGATGTGTCGATTGACACAAACTTCTGCTGTCGCGGGCTGGAAGAATCTACAACCGGGCTTTTGCTTCGTGACCTTAAAATCCTGATGACCAATCCGGAGGAAGAAAACGTCCGCTTGGGAACCTATGGCAGAAACCTTATTTTATCGCATTATTCGCTTTCTAAAATGGCAAAAGACTGCGAAAAAATGTATATTGCGGCAGATGATTCCAAAAAATGGGATGCCGTGATTTCCGGTTATTACGGATACAATAACTCCGGCGACGAATCCCTTCTGTATGCCATGCTGGAAAACTTAAGAGCGAAAAAGGATGATATCCGCCTTCTGGTTCTCTCGAAAGAGCCGGAGCAAACAGAAAAGACCTACGGCGTGCACGCGATAAACCGTTATGATATACTGAAAATCCGAAGGGCACTTAAAACCAGCAAGCTCTTGATTTTCGGCGGCGGTAGCCTGATTCAGGATGTGACATCGGATAAATCCCTTTGGTATTATCTGTATGTTATCAAGCAGGCAATGCATGCCAAGACACCGGTCATGTTTTATGCCAACGGAATCGGTCCCGTGAAGAAGGAAGTAAATCGCAAAAAGGTTCGTGCGGTGATGAATAAGGTGGACATGATATCTCTCCGCGACGCCAATTCTTACGAAGAAATGAAGCGCATGGGCGTGAATCTGTCCCGTACCGTTGTGACGGCGGACCCCGCACTGACCATTGAAGGATGCGACACGGAAACGGCTAAAAAACTGTTAAAAGAAGAGTGGGTTCCCACAGATAAAAAGCTGTTGGGCATATCTGTCAGAAGTTGGAAATCCTGCTCCCCGGCATATTGGGACAAGCTGGCAAGAAGTGTTGAGGACATCTGCCTCAAGTACGATTATGTTGCCGTATGGATTCCTTTGAAGCATCGGGATGATATTGTGATTTCCAAGGAAGTTGCGTCTAAAATGAAAATCCGGAGCTATGTCCTGCGCAAGGCATATACGGCACCGGAAATTGTAGGAATTGTTGGTTGTTGTGATTTGATGATTGCTATGCGCCTTCATGCTATGATTTATGCAACGGAATCGGGCGTACCTGCCGTTGGATTGTCCTATGATCCGAAGGTAAGCGGTTTTGTGAAATATATCGGTGTGAACAAAACAGTAAATGTAGAGGATTTCACAGAAGATAAATTGATGGCTGTGACGGAGGAGATTATTTTAAACCGTGACAACGTGCAGGAAACATTAAACCAAAAACTGGAAGAATTAAAAGAAAAAGCTCTGGAAAATGCAGATATGGCAATGGAGCTGATTCAAAAATCGGAAAAGCGGTGATAGCATGAGATTAATGGGAATTGATTTTGGAGATGCCCGTGTGGGCATCGCTCTGTCCGATCCCTTGGGCATTATGGCACAGGGCTACGGTACGATAAAAAATGACGGAACAGAGCAGCTTTATCTGGATATTCAGGCAATTATCAAAGAAAAAGAAGTGACAAAAATCGTCATTGGTCTGCCGAAAAATATGGACGGAACCGAAGGCTTCCGTTCGGAGGCAACCAAAGTGTTTGCAGAAAAACTGAAGGAATATACGGACGCGGAAATTGTATTTTCCGATGAGCGCCTCACAACGGTCAGCGCACATGGCTTTTTAAGCGAAATGAATGTGCGCGGAAAAAAGCGCAAAGGCGCAGTAGATACCCTTTCTGCGGCATTGATATTAGAAACGTACATGAAGAGATTTGGCGGTTCTCTTCTGTAAGAGAGGAGGAATGAAAATGGCAAAAAGAATCTTAAGCCTTTTTCTGACTTTACTGATGCTGACATCACTTGCGGGCGTCATAACACCGTCTGCGTCAAGTGAAATTTACTACGATGGAGCATGGCATACCTATACCGGGAACACGTTCCGACTGAAAATCAACGGAGAGACCATTGCCTGTTCAGTTCCACCCATTGTGTTCCATGATTATTCTGTTGTTCCGGCAAGAGATGTGTTTGAGCATCTGGGTGCAACTGTGACATGGTACGGTCCCGATGAACGGGTTACCGTGAATATGGAAAGTACCGAAATCGTTCTTTATATCAACAGCAAGGCTGCATATAAAAACGGAAAAGTGGAGCCAATGCCTATTGCTCCGAAGATTATCAACGGAAAAACCATGATTCCTGTCCGTTATGTGGCAGAGTCTTTGGGCTTTGAGGTTACATTTGATTCCAAGACAGACACGATTCTGATCCATACAGAAAAAAGTGCAGGAAGTACGGGTTCCTCCGGCAGCACAGGGAACTCCGGAAGTACGGGTTCCTCCGGTAGTGGGAATACGAGCTCCGGCAGCACAGGAAATACCGGGAATACGGGCTCGGTCGGAACGGTAACACCAACGGCTTCCATATCGCTGACCTCTTATAAAGGAACGGATTCCGGCGGTACATTTACCATGACATTTCGATTTTCCAAAGCCGTAACCGATATTTCTGATTTTACGCTCTCCGGACCGGACAGAATCGTTCTGGATATGGGAGATGTGAAGCTGGGAAGCGGTGTTGGCAGCAGTACATATTCTTCTGACATTGTAACTGCAGTTCGGTTTGGTCAGCACGGCGCGATTCTGCGTGTTGTGCTGGATGTGACCAAAGCGCAGAAGTATAGTGTTTCCAAATCAGGAACAACCGTGACGGTAACGGTGGGAAGCTCTTCAGCTTCTACCGGCAGCACAGGAAGTAACGGTTCTACCGGAAACACAGGCAGCACAGGAAACGCCGGAAGTACAGGTGATGATACAACCGAGGAAGAATCGGTTGTTGTGATGCCCGATCCTGCAGATTATGATATCGTTGCAGAACGCTCCATCACCATTGACCCCGGTCATGGCGGTAACGATCCCGGCGCCATTTTTACCGATGAAGACGGCACGGTGTGGAAAGAAACCGATATCAACCTTGCCGTATCCCTCAAGGTGCGGGATATCCTGAAGAAGAAGGGCGTCCGCGTGGTGATGACCAGAACCACGGAAGAAACTGTGGTGCGCCGTTCCCGTCCGGAATTGGCGAATGAAGAAAAAACAGCATTGTTTATCAGTATTCACACCAATTCTGTTGTAGGAAGTGACAAAGCAAACGGCATTGAAACCTGGGGGAGCTTAGAAGACAGTAAGCCTTTAGCAGGCGTTACCGATAAAGAATATGCCAAAAATATTCAGGATGCGGTAATCAGGAAAACCGGTGCCACAAACCGCGGTATCAAGGATTCCATTGACCTTACGGTTCTTCTGTATTCCGCAATGCCCTCCGTTCTGATTGAGGTTGGTTTCATCACCAACGAAACAGAACGAAGCAATATGTTCTCTGAAAGCTATCGGAACAAGCTGGCAGAGGGAATCGCAGAAGGAATTCTGAAGACCTTTGAGGATATGGGCGTATAATCCTGTATTTTCTTTCCCATACTAAAGAAAAAAAGTATGGGAGATAAGGCATGGAAACGCAAAATCAGAATAACACAGAAAACGAAAATAACGAAAAAACAGAAAATATCAAGGATTTCGGCAGTACCGAAATCAAAAACTCCCGTGGAAATATTCATTGTCTTACCATTGTTGGTGAAATCGAAGGTCATACTGCAGTAGCACCGGGAAGCAAGGCAACAAAATATGAGCATGTTCTGCCCCTTTTGGTTTCCGTGGAGCAGGATGAAAGCATCGAGGGGTTACTGCTGATTTTAAACACGGTGGGCGGCGATGTGGAGGCAGGACTTGCCATTGCAGAGTTGGTGGCATCCATGACAAAGCCAACGGCATCTATTGTGTTGGGTGGCGGTCACTCCATCGGTGTGCCGCTTGCAGTTTCGGCAAAACGGTCCTTCATCGCAGAAACGGCAACCATGACGGTGCATCCTGTGCGGATGAGTGGTATGGTGATAGGTTCGCCGCAGACATATGAATATTTTCGCAGAATGCAGGAGAGAATCACAGATTTTGTTGTGCGCCATTCCAATGTGCGGAAGGAAAAGTTTACCGAGTGGATGATGGCAACAGAGGACATGGCAAACGATGTGGGAACCATAGTTTCGGGTGACCTGGCGGTGTCATGCGGATTGATTGACGAAAAAGGGGGACTTGACAGAGCCCTTTCTTATCTGTATAATGAAATAAAGACCTTAAGAGACGAGAAGGAGGAAACATCATGCTGACAGATATTGAAATCGCGCAGCAGGCGAAAATGGAGCCGATTGTGAAGGTTGCAGAGCAGATCGGCTTAAAAGAAGAAGAATTAGAGCTTTACGGAAAGTATAAAGCAAAACTTTCCGAAGATGTATGGGAACGTGTAAAAGACAATCCCGACGGTAAGTTAGTTCTGGTAACAGCAATTAACCCCACACCGGCAGGTGAGGGTAAAACCACCACAACTGTGGGCCTTGCACAGGCTATGGCAAAAATCGGCAAGAATACGCTGATTGCTCTTCGTGAGCCTTCCTTAGGACCGGTTATGGGCGTAAAAGGCGGCGCGGCAGGCGGCGGCTACGCGCAGGTTGTTCCCATGGAGGACATCAACCTGCATTTCACAGGTGACTTTCACGCCATCACAGCGGCAAATAACTTGTTGTGCGCTATGGTGGATAATCATATCATGCAGGGGAATGCTTTAGGCATTGACCCCACAAAAATTGTGTTCAAGCGCGTTATGGATATGAATGACCGTGCGCTTCGTCAGGTTGTTGTCGGCTTAGGTGGTAAAATCAACGGTTATGTCAGAGAAGACGGCTTTATGATTACCGTTGCATCCGAAGTTATGGCTATTCTCTGTATGGCAAAGGACCTGAAGGATTTAAAAGAACGTCTGGGCAGAATCGTTGTCGGCACTACATATGACGGCAAGGAAGTAAAAGCAAGCGACGTAAAAGCAGAAGGTGCTATGTGTGCACTCTTAAAAGATGCCATCAAGCCCAACCTGGTACAGACCTTGGAAAACACACCTTGCCTCATGCACGGCGGCCCCTTTGCCAATATTGCACACGGCTGTAACAGCGTGCAGGCAACCAAGATTGCTATGAAGCTTTCGGACTATGTTATCACAGAAGCAGGCTTCGGTGCAGATTTAGGTGCAGAAAAATTCCTGGATATCAAGTGCCGTGTGGCGGACCTTAAGCCCTCTGCGGTTGTTCTGGTTGCAACGGTTCGTGCGCTCAAATACAACGGTGGCGTGGCAAAAGCTGACCTGGCAGAAGAAAACACAGAAGCACTGGCGAAAGGTATCGTAAACTTAGGCAAGCACATCGAAAACCTCAGAATGTATGGCGTTCCGGTTATCGTTGCCATCAACCGTTTTGGTCAGGATACCGATGCAGAGCTGAAGCTCATTGAAGATTACTGCAAAGAAAACGGCGCGGATTTTGCGCTGTCCGAAGTGTTTGCAAAAGGTGGCGAAGGCGGCGTTGCGCTGGCAAACAAGTTGGTTGAGGTGCTGGATAAGAACGAAGCAAACTTTGCTCCTATTTACGATGCAGATGCTCCCATTAAAGAAAAAATCAACACCATCGTTACCAAGATTTACGGCGGCGAAGGTGTGATATACACCCCTGCGGCAGAAAAACAGATTGCGGCTTTAGAAGAAGCAGGCTATGGCAAGCTTCCCATCTGTATGGCAAAAACACAGTATTCTCTTTCGGATGATGCAAAGCTTCTGGGAAGACCTGAAGGCTTTAAGGTTACAATCCGTGAAATACGTGCTTTTGCAGGTGCAGGCTTTGTTACGGCGTATGCCGGAAACATCATGACCATGCCCGGTCTGCCCAAGGCTCCTGCGGCAGAACGGATTGATATCGACGAAAGCGGCGTTATCACAGGTCTTTTCTAATTTTACAATACCAAACACCGTGGCGGAAAATCCGCCGCGGTGTTTTTTGTGGAAAAATATGACTTTCCGTTATGCAATATAACCATGTAAAAGACGGATTTTTATCTGTTTTTTTGGAGATTCCATTGATAGGAAATAGTTGAAATTCAAGGAGATTTGTGGTATAATTTCTTTTGTTGTATTTTTATATGGAAAAGAAACTTCGTAAAAAGTGGAAGGTGCTTCTTTTGAAAGAAAAAATATTGAATTTTATCAAAAATTATTATGTCATTGCCCTTGCGGTGGTGTCGTTGATTCTGCCGGACGTGCTTCTGCGCGGCTTGGTGGGCACATCGGTATTCTCCGGTGCTTATGTGGAAACGGTAAGCTGGATTTTCACCACCTTATGGATTCTGCTGGTCGTGTTTGGATGCATGTTTTTACTGAAGAAACATATCGGCAGAGTGGTATTTCTGCTTTTTGCAGGTGCTGCCATGGTGCTTTCCATCTGCCAATATGTTTATTTTGGTATTTTCAATCAGTTTTTCTGGCTGAAAAGTATTGCTTTGGCAGGGGAAGGTGCTCACTATTTTGGATACGCCGTAAAGCATCTGGACACAAAACTTGTGTTGTGCGTTGTGCTTTGGGTAGTTTCCTTGATTTTCACCGCAGTGAAATGGAAACGGTTTCCGTTGCCGGGCAAACGCTGGAAGCTTCTGGGTCTGATTCCTATAGTTGCGCTTCTCGGTATGCACATTTATATGCAGCCGGAGCTGCATAACGACCGCATGGATACCTGGGATTCCTGGAATAAGCCTCGCGTGGTATATAAAAGATTTAATGACGTGAACAAAGGCTTTGAGACCACCGGATTTTATCAGTTTACCTTTTATGATATGTTTAAAACTCTGTTTGGCGGAAATAATGTGGACGAAAACGGTTTTGAACGGGTGAATGAATATTTTGAACGAAAGGGAGCGCCGGTCCCCAATGACTACACGGCAATGCTGGAAGGGAAAAATGTCATTGCAGTCATGATGGAAAGCATGGACACCTGGCTGATTGACAAAAAATACACGCCCACGCTTCACCATATGATGGAAAACGGTATCCATTTTTCAAATTACAATGCGCCGTTCTTTGGCACAGGCTTTACCTTAAGCTCGGAGTTTGCATTTAATACCGGCTTTTTTGTGCCGTTATCTTCGGGAAGTGCATCCGGCTTCAGCACAAACTATTTCCCATACTCTCTGGCACATTTGTTCGACGAAAAAGGATACACGGCAAGATCCTTCCACTTCAATAATCCGGAATTCTATAACCGTGGTATTATGCACAAAAACTACGGATATGAACGGTATCATTCCTTTACGGAATTCGGCCTCACTCATGGGGAAGCGCAGTTGGACAGTAATGCAATCTTAAACGATGCCGTTTATCAGAAAATGACTGAAAAACAGCCGTTTTTCAATTTCGTCATTACCTATTCCGCTCATCTTCCCTACAATAAAATTAACACCAAGCTTGCAGAAGCGATGGGAAAATATCCGCATCTCTTAGATGAAGACGTGCCGTCGGAGCTGAACCACGCACAGATTTTAGCGGCGGACACAGACGAATTTTTCCGTATTCTGTTAGAGCGCCTGGAGCAGGACGGACTTTTGGAAAATACGGTTATTGTAGGCTTTACCGACCATTATGCATACGGTGTGTCGGATAAGGAGCTTTTAAACAGCTGTAAGGGCGAGGAGCTTTCTTACCGCGTGCCTGCTTTTGTATACACTCCCGGTATGAAACCGTTGGAAATTGATAAACCTATGATGACCATTGACCTTCTTCCGACGTTGGTGAACCTGTTTGGTTTAAGCACAGACGGTCGCTATATCGGTAACGATATTTTAGATCCCGGAAATCCCGGCTTTGCTTATTTTGAAAACTGGTCCTGGCTGGATGAAAACATGTACTTTAAGCCCTCCGAGGAAGAACCGGTAACGGACGATATGGTATATGTCCAGAAACAGAACCAGCGAGTGAAGGAAAGCATGGAAATCACCGATATTGTTGTGTTGGGCGATTATTATAAGAATAGGTAAACAGGAGGTCTGACCATTGGCTATGGACAGAAAAGTGAAGAATGCGTTTATGATTGGTATTCTTTGCTCGGTTTCTTATCTGGCGGTTTACTTTGCCAGAAATATTTTAGGTGCCGTAACTCCGCAGATGGTGGCAAGCGGCGAGTTCACGGAAAGCTATATCGGCGGTGTGTCCTCCCTGTATTTCATTTTCTATGCGGTGGGACAGCTGTTTAACGGTGTCATGGGCGATAAAATCAAAGCGCGGTATATGATCAGCTTCGGTTTAGGTCTTGCCGGCGTGACTAATATTTTGTTTTACTACCTGATTAACACGCCTAATGCGGCAATGATTGCTTACGGCATGACAGGATTTTTCCTGTCTATGATATACGGTCCCATGACGAAAGTCGTTGCGGAAAACACGGAACCGGTATACGCCACCAGATGTAGTCTGGGTTATACATTTTCCTCCTTTTTCGGTTCTCCTTTAGCGGGTGTTGCGGCGGCGTTTTTAACCTGGCAGAGCGTATTTGGTGTCAGCAGTATGTTTCTGTTTGTTATGGCGGTTCTGTGCTTTTTGTGTTTTCTGCTGTTTGAGAAAAAGGGCATCGTGAAATACAATCAGTATCAAAGACCTCCCAAGCAGGAGGGAGGCAGTATCCGCGTGCTGATCCGGCACAGAATCATCAAGTTCACCTTGATTTCCATTATCACCGGCGTGATCCGGACCTCGGTGGTGTTCTGGCTTCCTACATACATATCCCAGCATTTGGGCTTTCCTGCGGAAACGGCGGCAATGCTGTTCACGGTTTCCACCTTTGTAATTTCGCTGACCACCTTTGTTGCGATTTTTGTGTACGAAAAACTGCGTCGGAATATGGATTTAACTATTCTTCTGATGTTTTCCGTTGCGGCGGTGGCGTTCCTTTTGGTATTTCTTCTCCGTCAGCCGGCGCTGAACTTAATCTTTATGGTAGTTGGAATCATGGCGTCCAACAGCTCGGCAACCATGCTATGGAGCAGATATTGTCCCAGCCTTCGGGATACCGGTATGGTATCGGGCGCAACAGGCTTTCTGGATTTTGTCAGTTATATGGCAGCGGCGGCGTCCAGCAGTCTCTTTGCCAATGCCGTATCTGATATCGGATGGGGTCCTCTCATTTTAATCTGGATGGCGTTGATGATTTGCGGCGTGATTGTTGCGTTGCCCTGGCATAGAATAAAAGAAAAAAGAATATCGTAAAGAATATATAAAAAGCCTGCGGGTAGCACCCGCAGGCTTTTTATTGTATCTCCCTCTTTTTATGCCAAAAGACCTTTTACAATATCTTTTAGTTCGGTTTCCATTTGGTCTAACTCCGCAACCAGCTTAAACTGGTTTCTCGCACGGTCTAAGTTATGATGTTCTCTGTGAATTTTAAAATACGTATCTCCGTTTAAATAATCGGTTAAAAAGCGGATGCCGCACTCGTATGTCATCAGCTTTACGGAGAAGGGCAGAAGCTCGATTTCTTTTTCGGTTAAAACATCTTTTGTTTCGGAAAGGTATCCCTTTGCAAAGCTTTCGAAGCATGCTTTATCGAAATGCACGATATCAAGGTCAGTTTCGTCTTCTGCAGCGGTGGAGCCACCCATGCGGAGCGCATCGCCGAAATCGTAGAGCATACTGCCGGGCATAACGGTGTCGAGGTCGATTACCGCAACTGCCTCACCGGTGATTTCATCAAACAGAATATTGTTGATTTTGGTGTCGTTATGGGTAACGCGAAGCAGGATTTCGCCGGAAGCAATGCCGTTTAAAACGGTGTCGGCGCAAGAAGCATGCTTTAAGGCAAAATCAATTTCAGCCTGAACGGATGCGGCTCTTCCTGCCTTGTTTTCGGAGATAGCGGTTTTCAGCGCTTCCACGCGCTTTGCCGTGTGATGAAAATCGCGGATGGTTTCGTGCAGGGTGTCGGCAGGGTAGTCGGAGAGCATCTGCTGAAATTTACCGAAGCCTTTGCCTGCGTTATATAAATCTGTCAACGTTTTGTCGCCTTCAATAGATTTTGTGTGGGTGATGAAGGTATACATACGGAATACATTTTCGTCATCATAGCGATAAAAGTTTTTTCCGTCCTTTGTTTTGATAACGGTTAATGTTTCCCGTTCGGGATCGCCGCCTGCTTCTTTGATTTTATTGCCGAGAAACGCCGTAACGCGCTCAATATTTTCCATTAAAGCATCCGGGTCTGTGAAAATGGAGGTATTGATTTTCTGCAGGATATATTTGGCGGGTTCACAACAGTAGGTATCGTTGATGTGACCGTTTCCGTAAGGCGCAATGGCGGTTTTGGTGTCAAACTGCGTGAAAACTGCGTTTAAATCGATTTGTTTATTCATGGCAAGCATCCCTTTCTTGACAAATGTAATTTCTTGTGTTAATATATTAACAAAACGAAAAGTATATGTCAATGCGAAAAAAGCTCTATAATATGCGATTTTGGTTCAAAGGTGGCGGTGGTATGAAATGGGAGTCGGAAGCGGAATGGCGACCTTATCGGGTGGAAACCCGTGTGCGGATTCCGGAGCTTTATTCTATGTTCGTGCGAAAGTGCCCGTCGGGATACGATTTCCCCGGGGAAACCCATGATTTCTGGGAATGTCTGTATGTTTTAAGGGGCGAGGTCTGCGTTTCGGGAGATGACAGAGTGTATCAGCTGTCTGAAGGGGATATCATTTTTCATAAGCCGCTGGAAATGCACAAGTTTTATGTGGAGCATGGAGCAGGTGCGGATCTTCTGATTTTCTCGTTCACGCTGGATAGTGCGCAACGTTCCTTTTTTGCAGAAAAGGCGTTCTCGCTTTCGGAAGAGCAAAAAGGTCTTCTCTCGTCAATGCTGGTATATATGGATCAGAGAATGGCAGAAATGGATGTGCCGGAGGATGTGGTTCTGACGAAACGGTACTTATACCCGAGCTGTGTGAACCATGTGTACCTTCAGGCAATCGTACTGTATTTGGAACGGCTTTTTTTGTCTCTTTTAGAAAAGGCGGATACCACGGAGCTGTTCGACTCGGCGGAAAGCCGCTTGTTTTCCGATGCAGTAAACTGCATGAAAAAGCACATTCACACGGGACTTTCTGTGGCGGAGCTTGCAGAGATGTGCAACATTAGCATATCGGGTCTGAAACGGATTTTCGATAAGTACGCCGGTATCAGCGTACATAAATACTTTCTGAAGCTGAAGCTGCAAAATGCTGTAGAGATGCTTATGGGCGGCGCAACGGTTAGCGAGACAGCTGTGTCTTTAGGCTTTTCCAGCCAGGCGTATTTCACAAAAGCTTTCCGCAGAGAACTGGGGCAAAACCCCTCGGAGATAAAAAAATAACGGCAGGATGTCCTGCCGTTATTTTTTATTTTCAGTTATTAAAATCCCATTTCTTTTTCGAAAGCTTCGATGTTTACGATTCTGTTTTCCAATCTGGAGGTTTCTGCCGCAAAGGCAATCATGTGATTATGAGCAGAAATACCGATTTCGCTGAGCAGGTCTCCTTCGTAGCCTTCGGTGATGTACTGATACAGCACGTTTACGATGCCGGTATCGCCGCCGCCGTGACCTTCTGTGATGGAGCCGCCGATTTTATCTGTGTCGATATGGGTGTGTTCCCGTGTTTTGAAGTTGAAATAGTCTAAATGGCTGTTGTCCATTTCGCCGTAGATTTCACCATCGGTACCCATGATGCGGATGAATCTGCCGCCTTCGTTGAAGGCACACATATTAAAGGATGCCACGGTGCCGTCTTCAAACTCTAAGTTCACAACCTGATGGTCTACCACGTTGTTGTTGCACTTATATACGCATTTGCCGTACTGGGTGTTGCGCAGAGCTTCTTCCACACGCTCATTGGTGGGTTTCTTTGCTTCTGTTGCAGCTTCTCTGAACCAGGTGTTACCTTCGTCCTCTACATAAAGCTTCACAGCATTATAGTAGCACTCATCACCGTAGGGACATCCGTCAATGCAACGCTCCGGTGCACCCTCGGGTGCGTTTTCGGGAGTGAAATAGCTTAAGGAGCCGAAAGAGTGCACGTTTTTGCACTTGGAACCGATGAGCCACTGCAAAACATCCATATCATGACAGCATTTCTGCAGAATCATGGAAGAGCTTTCATCGCAATTTCCCCAGTTGCCGCGGACGAAGCTGTGGCTCTGGTGACGATTGCCGACATTTTCGCTATGGTGGATTGACATGATTTTACCAACGGCGCCGTTGTCAATCATTTCCTTCAGCTTGCTGAAAAAGGCACAGTAGCGAAGTACATGGCATACTAATATTTTCACGCCCATTTCTTCGGCATATTTAGCGATTTTCACACATTCCTCCGGTGTGGGAGCCGCAGGCTTTTCCAAAAGCAAATCGTATTTTTGGCCAATCAACTCCATGGTGGGCTCAAAGTGCATTCTGTCCATGGTAGCAACGATAGCCAAATCTGCACATTTGGGCAGAGCGGTCAGTTGCTCCCAGGAAGTGAAGCACATTTCATCAGGGATGTTATGAAGGTTTTTGATATATTCTCTGCGCTCTTTGATGGGCTCGGCAACGGCAACAACCTCAAATTTTTCGGGCATGGTATGCATGACGTCTGTGTAGCGCTGGCCTCTGCCACCGGCACCAATTAAGATAACTTTTAATTTTTTCATAAATAGCACCTCTTCATATGGTTATATATGTTTATTTGCATTCTTTTCATTTATTATACCGAGATTAAAATCGTATGTCAAGTGGGAAAAGGTTCTAAAATATATGTTTTTGGCTCAAGACGATTGTTCTGTTGCAATTTATGGGAAAATGTGTTATAATGAATTCAACGAAGTTGAATTCAGCTAAATTCGCCTGACAACGAGCTAAATTGAGCAAGCTCAGCTAAATTGCCTTGCGGCAGCTAAATGTGCTTCGCACGCTATGAGCGAATTTAATTTAGCTACTCCGAAAGAGTTATTTAGCTATGGAGCGAAGCGGAATAATTTAGCTTTGCACGAATGTGCAAAATTTAGCTAAAATGAAATGATAGGAAGTGAGTAAAATGGCAGAAAGCATAATGCTTGACAAAGCAAAGGATTTTGCAGTTGAAATAATAAATATGTGTAAAAATATAAAAGAAACAAAAAGAGAAAATGTATTAACTAACCAGCTTATGCGTTCGGGGACTTCAATTGGTGCCAATATTCACGAATCAAAGTATGCTCATGGAACTGCTGATTTTATTTCGAAGATGCAAATAGCTTTGAAAGAATGTTATGAATCAGAGTATTGGTTAGAACTTCTTAACAGAACTGGCTATATTGATGATATGCAATATAAATCAATAATAAACAGTTGCGGACAAATTCGCAGAATGTTAATTTCGTCAATTAACACAGTGAAAGAAAAATCTCAAAAATGAGGTGAGAAACAATGAAGAAAATCTTGATGGTTACATCAATTATGCTATGTTTATTATGTACTACGGCATATGCAAATTCTTCGTGGCACTGGGTTTCACAAACAAGACCTTATGATGTTCTTCCAATTGCAATTATAGTAACATTACTTGTTGAAATTATTGGTACAATAAGATTTGCAGGGACAAATAAGATAAAAAGCATTTTAGTTGTTTTAATTGGAAATTTAGTATCTTTTTTAACACCATATTTGTTAGCTTTAAATAGTTGGTATGGTTTTGAAAACACGCTAAATCATACACCTTTTTATAACATTGGTATCTTTTATTTTATAATGACTCTGATGGTGGAATTTCCAATCGTATATTTCGGATTGCATAACAACTGTACAACAAGAAAAAGATTAATGTCTGTTATAGTTTTAACCAATATAATCACAACAGCATTTACTTGTTTGTTGGAAAGAGTATTATGTCATGGTATGTGGTAAAAATAACCTGCATCTAAATTATACACTGAATCTACAATAACACTATATCACAAAAAGGAAGGTTACATATATGAGATGCACACAATGTGGAAATGAGTATGAAAATCATCTGGCGGCATGCCCGTATTGCGGAGTGGCAAATGTGACACAGGGGGCGTTTTGTCCGAACTGCGGACAGCAGATTGCGCCCGGCAGTGTTGTTTGCGGGAGC
>JAFQLU010000018.1 GCA_017396465.1 Clostridia bacterium
GTGCCGCAGGTTGTGAAATATGTGTTAAACGACGGCAAAATTTCGTCTTTGAAGCTGGCGGTTCCGAATGCTCCGGACGGAGAATTGAATGAGATTGCTTCCGGCACATCTTTATTACACAGAACGGACGGTATATTAAGAAGCTCGAAAAAAACCATATATTTTGCAAATGGCAAGACATTGATATTCTGTACCCCGTCCATGATGCCAGAAACAGAAGAGCTGGGGAATCAGGCTGCATACAAAATTATAAATAAATTCCCGGATGAAAGAATATACAATCCCTCCAGTGCACACTCCTATGATGTATACACAGAACGTCACGTTCTGTATAACATTGCCGGAGGGGATATCGATATTGCAGAGGTCATTCTGCTGATTGGCTATAGCGACAAAAAGTCAACGACAGGCGGTTATAACGGACTTAATGTTGTTACAGATATGAGAATGGGGCTGAATGCCGACGGTTCACCTGCAATGAAGCTGTATATGAACACAGCGTCTACTGCTATTGTAGCAGAAACAGTTACCGTGGACGGCGTGACCATGAACGGTACTGCTGTAGATAAGGTGCTTGCACCGGGGTACACCATTCGTTATTCCATGAATTACGATGACGAGATAGACTCGATTACGACAGTTTTATCCTACGATGCGCAAAACAAATTGCCTGTCGAACAAAACGTGAACCAGCCGTCGTCGAATCTGCCGAACTTAGGTAGTTCGTATATCTTCTTTGGTCAGGTAAATAAAGTAGATGCTTCGCGGAAACTGATTGAGGCAAACAACGGAAAAATCACAGAGTTGATTCCTGTTAAAGGTACCATCGTAGAATATCGTCCTGACTACAATGATGCGAAAAAAGGTAAGGTCATTGCCGGAAGCGTAAATTCCATTACGGAAGGCGACTGGATCATATTCCGCAGTACGAAATTCTACAATTATAACAGCATGATCGTATACAAACAGTAACAGGCGACAAGCCAGGAGGAGGAGCTATGAGCGGTAAGAAACTAATTTCGGTCGTTCTTTGTGTATTGCTTCTGATGAGCAGTGTGTTCTGTGTTTCGGCAGAAATGCCTGCAGCAGAGATTGCGGTTGAGGTTTCCGCCTTGGACGTTGAGGTGAAGGTAACCACAGAAGCAAATAGCGGCAGAATGATTGCTATGATAAAAAATAAAAAGAATACCGTCTGGGTAGGCATAGAGGCGGCAGAAACCTATGAGGTGGACGAAAACGGCAAGAGTGTTTACACGTTTTCCATGCGAATGCAGCCGAACCGTGAAACCGATATTTATACCGTATCTGTCGGCGGCAATGTTGCGCTGACAGAAAAGGATTTTCAATTTGCTAATGTGAGTCAGTTGGTGGCATTCTACAATGAATTGGCTCTTGCAGATGCAAGCGATGTTTATGCACTGATTACAAGTGAAAAAAACGTGATTAGCTATGATTTTGATGCATATAAAGGCTTAACACCCGAAATCCGTGCGTTAGCAGATGCAGAAGTTGCGGAAATTGCGGAAATTGACGATGTTACAGCAGACAATATAGCTGAAAAGAACAACATATTCTGTGCCGCAATGGATGATATTATGGCCCGGGCGCAGATTGCAGATGCAAATACCGTAACGGAAATCTGGCTGAAGCTGGTGACGGCAAAAAATGCTGAGGATAACACAGCGGTTTACGATACAAAATTCTTAGAGAAAAGTAACGCAGAAACCGTAAATGAAAATTGTGTAGCTTTTGGATTTGCAAGTTTAAGCAAAGAAGAAATTCAAAAAGCATTGGATGAAGCACAGCTTCTGGCGGTTGCCAAGGAACAGGGATATTCTGCTTTAAAAAGTGCATTTCAGTACTATCTGAAAAAGGGTGTTCTTGTATTAGACAATACTGCGCAGTCCGCATACGATGAAGTTTGCGATAAGAAGCGTGAAAATGCATTCTTCGAGCAACTGAAGCTTTTAGATAATGATACCGTGGAAAATCTGGTGGAAAACGTTCCCGAGGCGGCAGAAAAAGCAGAAGCAGAGGAAGAAGATGAAGAAGAAAGCAGCTCTGGTGGCGGTGGCTCTTCCGGTGGTGGCGGAGGCGGCGGAAGCCTTGGCGGAAACCGTAAAAACCCCGGCACTACGCTGATGGACGGTGACGCACAGAACACCGTTGTGAAAAAAGAGGAAGCTGTAGTAAGCTTTTCTGATTTAGACGATGTAGCTTGGGCAAAAACAGCGATTACTGCGTTGGCAGAGAAGGGAATTCTTGTCGGAAAAGGTGACGGAAAATTCTATCCCAATGACACAGTAACAAGAGAAGAATTTGTGAAAATTATTGTCACAGCTTTTTCAAAGATAGATGCAAAAGCAACTGCATCCTTTGAAGATGTTGCAGAAAACAGATGGAGCTATCCTTATATCGCAACAGCAAACAAAATGGGGCTGGTTACAGGCGTGAGCGAAACTGCGTTTAACCCCATGGGAACCATTACCCGTGAGGATATGGCTGTGATTGCACACAGAGCAATGCTTCTGTGCGGTATTGAGGACGGCACATATACGATGGATTTTGATGACGCCAATTCCGTTTCCGGTTATGCGGCTGAGGCTGTGAACCAGCTCGCAGGAAGAAAAATTATCAACGGCATGGGAGACGGTACCTTTGCACCTAAGGGCATTGTTACCCGTGCGCAGGCGGCAAAGGTTGTTTATGAGCTTCTTGTTTTAAACGGAGGTGTGAAATGATGAGAAAATGAATACTGAGTACATTTTTGGTTGTTGCTATGCTGGTAACCATGCTTCCTTCCGCTATGGCGGCAAAGAAAACGGACACAGCCGGCACCAACATCTATGAAGATATCGGCTCCTTTGAAACAGACGCACAAAGAAACAAAATGGTATATTACGGAGCCGGCAGTAAAATCGTAAGCGGCGGCAGAAGCGGTAACTGCCTGAAGGTTGAAATTGTGACGGACGACTATGGCAATGCACGATTTACGCTCCCCGGTTACGTTGGTGAAACTTATGAGATTTCCTTCTGGATCAGAACCGACGATGAACCGGCAAAAATTTCGCTTAATGCGTATTACCATGAAGGCAGCTATGCCGGCATGGGCAACGCCGGAAGAGCGGAAAATGACTGGAGCCTTTGCACCTATACATGGAAAAACACCGGTATTGACCACAACAACAAGCAGACGAACGGAGCCTGCGACATCGGTATCCGTTACGGCAACGGTAAAACACCTGCAAACTATTATATAGACGATTTAGTGGTTGTCCCCAAGGGAGACGTGGAGGGGGCGGATTACAGCTCTTTGAAGCTGGATGCCAAGGCAGTCCCTGCACCTGAAAAGGATATACATGCACCTGTTGAAGTAACGCCCGTGGCTTTTTCCGATGTGGAAAACCATTGGGCGAAGGACACGGTGAACATGTTGGCAACCTATGGCTACATTAACGGCATGGGGAACAACACCTATTCTCCTGATACCAATGTAACCCGCGCGCAATTTACCAAAATGATGACCGATATGGTGGAATATCAGGAAAGCGGCTACGATGTTTCCTACAACGACATCAAAGGAGACGAATGGTTTGCGCCTTCTGTATCCATGGCAACAAAGATGGGCATCATCGACCCGACCATGACCTTCGGAAATCATTTTAAGCCTGACCAGGCAATCACAAGAGAGGAAGCAGCCTCTATTGCGGCGCGCATGGCAGAGTACAAAAATGTTGAGGCAAAAGGTGCGGCACCTTCCTTTACGGATGAATCGGAAATTTCCGATTGGGCAATGGAAGATGTAAAGGACGCTGCAGCATACGGCTTGATTCAGGGCTATGAGGATGGCACGTATAAGCCGAAGGCAAATATTACAAGAGCGGAAGCAGCAACGATATTAAAAAGAGTTGCAGAGTTTTCCACATTATTTGGTATTTATGTAGACAGCGAAACAGGTGACGACAGCAATGAAGGCACCAAGGATGCTCCTTTAAAAACTATATATGAAGCAAGAGATCGTGTTCGCAGGGTGAACAAAACAATGATGAATGACATCCATGTGTATATCCGTGGGGAGCATTACTTAGAAGAAACTTTTGAACTGGGTGTGGAAGACTCCGGTATGAATAACCACCGCGTTATCTACACCTCCTGGGGTGAGGAAAAGCCTACTCTGACCATGGGAAAGAAGTTTACAGGCTTTACCATGCATGATGCAGAGAAGAACATTTATAAAATCCATGTTGGAAATTCCGAGTCCCGTCAGGCGTATTTTAATGATGTCCGCGGTATTCGTGCAAGAACCGTAGCAGGATTAAAAGACCCCAAGTATATCAAGGATTCTAAAGATCTCATATTCCATGCGAAGAATCCTGAATTCTTAGATTTCAAATATCCCACAGAAATGGAAGGAATCTGGCATTCGAACTGGAGATTGGCTCGTTGGATATTCGATCATGTCGGAAAAGTGGATGATGAAACGGTTGAAATCAAGCTGAGCCGTGCATTCCTTTCAGACGCACAAGGTTGGATGAGTTTAAGTAATCCTAAATCATATCCTTCCTATTTAGAAAATGCATATGAATTTTTAGATCAGCCCTCCGAATGGTACCTGGACACACACGAAGGTGTTCTTTACTATATCCCCAGAGAAGGGGAGGATATGTCTTCTATGGTTCTGACGCTGCCGGTGGGCGAAGAGATGATTCGTGTGCTGTCACCTGACCCGGAACAGCCTGTCCGCAACATCACCTTCGACAACATTGAGTTTGCAGATACCGGCTGGATGAGACCAAGCAAAAACGGCGGTCTTCTGTTTAGCCAAAGTGCAGACATGAGAACAAATGCGGAAGGCGTAGTAAAGCATGCGATTTTATTCCAGCACGCACGCCACATTAATTTTGTAAATAACCGCCTGACAAGATTGGGCGGCTCCGGAATGGTTGCCAGCGGCGGTATTCAGCATTGCAATGTGATGGGAAATGAATTCTTTGATATTTCCGGTGCAGGCTTGTCCTGGGGACAGCCGATTACCAGCAAGTATACCTCCGGGTTGTATTATAAAGATGTGGCACTGCCGGCAACCAAATCCCTGTGGAGCGCATGGAATCAGATTCATAATAACTTTTTCTACGGTTGTGCATTAGAATACGAAAGTGCGGCTTTGCTGAGCATAGGCTATCCCAGAGAATCCTCGGTACGCTATAACTACTTTGGTACATCTCCTTACTCAGCAATCCATGGTGGCTGGGGATGGACCGGCTTGCACATAACCGGCGGAAATATGCGTGATTTCGATATCAGTTACAACTATTTCAGCGAAACCTTAAACGGAAGACTTTACGACGGCGGCTGTATCTACTGGGTATGTTCTTCCAATAACGATGTTCTGGTTGAGGAAGAGGATTATTGCCGTATCTATCGGAATTATTTTGAAAATGTGCGTAACGGCTACGGTGCAGTTTATCCCGATGAAGGCTCCAGAGGCTGGATGGTGGAAGAAAATGTAACTGATTTGAGCGATGTAAAAAACTGGAGATTCAATTACGATACCGGTACCAAGACCGCTTCGCAGATTTACTGGATGCAGGTTTGGACTGACTCTATCAGATATATCTCCAGCAGGAACAACTATTCAACAACAGCCAAAATTCGTGACGGCTCGAAGCATTACACAAATAATTTGCAGGAAGCTATCGTTTATCCGGATGCAAACTGGCCAGCAGAAGCGCAGGCAATCATTGATGAAGCATATATTCAGCCGGAATACTTAGATAACTTTGATAAAAAAGACGGACCGTTGTCTTTCGTCATGCGTGAAAGAGAGTATATGGTAGGTCTGAATGAATCAGTTCCGCTGGATATGAAGATTTACGGAAACTACCAGAAGGAATATGACCTGAAGGATTTTGATATTGACTACTGGGTAGCCGATCCGAGTTTGCTCTCCGTGGATGAAAACGGCATGATGACCGCTCTCGGACAAGGTACCACTTGGGTTGTTGCAAACGTGAATGTTGGCGGCTTTATTCAGACAAAATCCGTTAAGGTGTTAGCCGGTGAAAAAATCGAAAAACTGGATACAAATCACTCTATCATTAATATGGTACAGGGTCATACAGCAAGCCTTACAGTCAATGCAACGACAACCTTTGGAAACAAACATGCTGTGGATGATTCTGATCTTGTTACCTTTACCTCAGCGGACGAATCTATTGCGAGTGTGGATTCAAACGGAAAGGTAACAGGTCTTAAGAACGGCAGCACAACCATTAAGGTTGTTGCAAATGCACATAACCTCACATTGGAAAAAGATGTGGTTATCAATGTTATTACAATGGGCGGCGAAGAAGCATTGACGCTTCCTTATGAAAAGCCTGCAACCTCCTTCTTTACGGAAAGTGCGTGGTCCGGTTCTGCTACTGCGTCCGGTGCCGGTGTAACAGTAAAAGGTAGTCCCACATATCTGGGCACACCGCTGGAGGGTAAGCTGTATGCCTTTGACCTGACAATTAAGCCGGAAACCACATGGCCTACGCTGACATTGTGTGCTTCCGACCGTATGGGAACCTATTCAAACGATAATACGTATATGTTCGGCTTTAAATCC
This sequence comes from Clostridia bacterium, assembly GCA_017396465.1. Lineage (GTDB taxonomy): Bacteria > Bacillota > Clostridia > UBA1381 > UBA9506 > Congzhengia. Next base: position 6,611 of record JAFQLU010000018.1, read on the forward strand.
GATCATATTGAAGTGCAGAGATTTAATAAGGGCAAACGTACCATGCTGTTTGGTGAGGATTACTCACCTATTGCAGGACCGGGCATTCCCAATCCTTCTGATGCTCCTCTCTATCAATACAATAAGCCGTTCAGTGTGATTATGGGTGCGATTGAGCATCCGGACGGCACAAGACTGGTTCTGACAATAAACGGCAAAAACGTACTTGACTACGTTGATACATCCGAGGATGCAATCAAGCCGGGTGGTCTCTTTGGTGTATATGACCAGTTCACATTTGCACCTTATTCGGGCCGCTAAGCAAAAGAGAAGACGGACAAACACGGAAAATTGGAACAGGAGGATATAAAACATGAAAAGATATATATCTATGGCGCTTATCCTCGGCATGATGCTCAGTATTCTGAGCATCATGCCGGTGCAGGCGAAGGATGCGACAGCCGTATATCCGTACACGAACATGACGTTTGATACGAGCTCGGATATTTCTGCGATTACAAAAAATGCTTTCACAGTAAAAAGTTCGGATGAAGGTGTAGGCGGCTCTGTAGGCGCTGCATCTATTAGTTTTAGCGCAACAACCTTTGAGGATTATAAGCTCCCCGTAAAAAGCCCCGAAATTTTAGTCGGCAGAAAATCAAAAATTTCCTTGTGGGTGAAGGTAGATACCGCAA
>JAFQLU010000019.1 GCA_017396465.1 Clostridia bacterium
AGATTTAACAAGTCTAAAAAAAGCCTTTGGCATTGAAGATTTATCTTACAGTTGGACTCGAGAAACTATTAAGAAGGCATTAACAGCTTTCGTTGAACAAAATGGCAATATATTTCAAAAAGATATGAAAAAATCGAAAAAATTACCTTCCCTTCCTTGTGTTCTTAATTATTATCCAGAATACAAAAATTTTACTGATATAAAAAGAAATTTATGTGGATTAAGTGTTTCTATTCAATGGACAAAAGAAATAGCAATTAAGCACGGAAAGTCTTTTGTAAGTAAAAATGGCAAGATAACACAAAAAGATTTGAAAGCGGAAAATAGGTTACCGTCTGCAAAAGTAATTGACAGATTATTTGGTTCATTGGCCGCCTTTCAAGAAAGCGTCGGTTCAGTAATTTCTGAAAAAAATGAATTTGTTTCAAAAGAAGAAATAAAATTGGCTGTTGAACAATATTTTGGAGAAAAAGAAAGAGTTATTGAATCACAAAAGGTGTTTTATGAGACATTCCCTTTCTCAGCTTCTACCATTTTAAAAAGATATGGAACATTTGCGTTATTTTGTCAAGCATATGACATAAAAGTTTTGGTCAGCAAAAAAGCAAAATATAGTAGGCGCGAAGTTGATGATATTATATCTAAATGGGTTAAGGAGGGACATGACATTCCTAAAAGCCATGAATTATCAAAATCAAGCTTGCCTTCTCGAGATGTAATTCTTAAGTATTATGAAGATTGGAGAGAACCGTTCTACATATACAAAAAACTCTATGAAGAAATGAACAGACATTGATAACAAATTGATAACAATAATATTCGGAGGTAATTGTATGTTTTTTTTCTTTGACAAAAAAGATGGGAATGATGATGTTTTTTCTATACTGGAAAAATTAATTGAAAATTGGGAAAATGAAATAGTAGAATTCAAAGAAGCAAGTAATGATTTTAGTAATGATAAAATTGGTAAATACTTTTCTGCAATAAGCAACGAAGCAAATCTCCAAGGAGTTCAATGTGGGTGGCTTGTTTTTGGTGTTAATAACAAAAGTAAGCAGATAACAGGAACAGATTATAGGGATACTCAAGGTCTTGACAATTTAAAACATCAAATATCAATAAACACAACTGGTGGTTTAACATTTAACAACATATATGAAATCTATCCTGAAGTTGATGGAGAAAAAAAAAGAATTGTAATGTTTCAAATCCCTGCGGCTGCCGTTGGAATTCCGACAGGTTGGAATAACCATTTTTATGCAAGAAACGGAGAGTCTTTAACGGCACTGTCTATTTCTAAGCAAGACCAAATTCGTGGACAAGATAAAAAAGATTGGTCAAAACAAATTATACCTGATGCGACAATTGAATGTTTAGATAAAACCGCTATATCTATTGCAAGAGAACGGTATAAAGAGAAAATGAATAGACCTCATATTGCTGATGAAGTTGACAATATGACAGATGAGCAATTTTTAATAAAAACAAAACTTATAATTAATGGCGGTATAACAAATGCGGCGCTGTTGCTCTTGGGTAATGAGGATTATGATTATCTATTTAACACGGCACCAGAAGCTTCTTGGAGATTGTATGATTCAAGAGACGATGTTAAAGATTATGAGATTTTTAAAATTCCATTTATCACTTTAAGTGATAGAATTTTTGGTAAAATTAGAAATCTCACTTATCGTTATATGCCTAATCAGCTTACACTTTTTCCTGTCGAAACCAAACAATACGATATGTGGTTGCTTCGTGAGCTTATGAACAACTGTATCGCTCATTCCGATTATACAATTGGTGGCAGGATTTATTTAAATGAATTTGAAGATAAGATAATTTTAACAAATCCGGGAGCATTCTTACCCGGAAGCATTGAAATGGCTATACAACGGAATTATAATCCTCCGTTTTATCGTAATCAACTTTTGGCAGAAACTATGGTCAAGTTTAATATGATTGATACTCAAACTATGGGCATTCGTAAAGTTTTTAGGATTCAACAAGAAAAATATTTCCCGTTACCTGACTATGAATTCCCGGATAATAATCAAGTAAATGTAACTGTATATGGAAAAGTAATTGATGACAATTATTCACGGGTATTGTTTGACAATCCTAACTTAGAAATTGAAACAGTTTTTTTGATAGATAGTGTCCAAAAACATAAGGAAATAACAAGAGAAGCCATTAAACACTTAAAAAAATTGGGAGTTATAGAAGGAAAAGCACCCAACATTTATCTTTCTGCCAAAATAGCTGAAAGTATCGGCAAAAAGGCTCAATATATAAAAAATAAAGCCTTCGATGAAGATTCATACAGGAAATGGATAATCAATTATCTTAAAACATATGAAAAAGCGAAAAAGCAAGACTTTATACAATTGCTCCAGGAAAAACTTCCTGATTTGTTAACGGAAAAACAAAAAGAGGCGCGAATTAAATATTTATTGCATAAGATGAAACAAGAAGGAATTATTACAACAGATTCGGAAAACAAGAGATTGGCTAATTGGATATTAGTTAAATGAATTTAACCAATAAATTATCCGATTTAAATTAACAGCTTGTTTTGAGAATACACGGTATTGGTTAAGTATTGGTTAAAAACAGTTAAATAAATAAATTTTATCCAATAAACTTATTAGTCAATTCGAGAAAAATCGAAGCAAAGAAATGACCATTATACTAACTACACAATTCTCTGCATATTATATATAGACTTATGAACACTTATGTTAAAGTTTGCATTTTTAAAATGCCTTGTATATAGGGTTATACAGACTTATGCAAGGTTATGTAATTATTGGGACCCAAATCCCGACAATGAAGACGCTGGATAAGTAAGCTTTTCAAGGGAAGTCGCAGAAAGCATTGGATAAATAATAGAAAAAAGTTTAAAAAGCATGTAATGTTTAAAAAGGACAATGGATTTATTTCCATTGTCCTTTGTTTTCCTTTCATCACCCTAAAACCCAAAATTATGCATCAGGGGTCCTTTGCCTTTGCCTAAATTGAGGTTTGCCGCGAGGGCATTGGTAAGGTAGGCTTTTGCGTTTTGGACCGATTGGGCGAGCGGAAGATCTTTGGCGAGGTTTGCGGCGATGGCAGAGGAGAGGGTACAGCCGGTGCCGTGGGTGTTGGGGTTATCGATGCGCGTGCCATAGAGCCATGTGAGGGTGCCCTTTTCAAACAGCACATCGTTGGCATCCTGCACCATGTGACCGCCTTTCAGCAAAACACTGCATCCGTACATTTTTCCGATTTGCTCTGCCGCTTTTTCCATATCCTCGGGGGTTTGGATGCTTCTGCCCGACAGAATTTCCGCCTCGGGGATGTTTGGAGTGACCACTGTTGCCATGGGGAAAAGCATGTCTGCCAAAGCAGATACTGCGTCGGTTTTAATGAGTGCCGAGCCACTGGTTGCCACCATCACCGGGTCCACCACGATGTTTTTGGCGCGGTAAAAGCGAAGCCGCTCGGAAATGACGGAGATAAGTGACGCGGAGGACACCATGCCGATTTTCACGCTGTCGGGGAAAATGTCTTCAAACACGGCGTCCAGCTGGTCCTTTAAAAAGGCGGGGGTTACCTCCTGAATGGAGCGCACGCCCAGAGTATTTTGCGCGGTTAGCGCCGTGATGGCGCTCATGGCAAAAACGCCGCTTACGGTCATGGTTTTGATATCTGCCTGAATGCCTGCACCGCCGCCGGAATCGCTTCCGGCAATGGTAAGAGATGTTTTCATACGCCCAACTCCTTCATGCTTTTTACGATTTCTTTTGCGGCGGTTTCGCCGTTTTCTGCTTTCATGATAGCGGAAACCACACAAATGCCGCTGATGGGAACGCCCTTCAGCACATGGATATTGTCTTTGTTCAGTCCGCCGATGGCGTTGACGGGGATCGGAACGGCGTGGCAGATTTCGCGAAGGGTGTCCACCGAAGTGAGCACCGTTTTCACCTTGGTTGTGGTGGGGTAGATGGCACCAACGCCCAGGTAATCCGCCCCCTGCCCGAAGGCTTCTTTTGCCTGGTCTACGGTTTTTGCTGTTGCGCCGACGATTTTATTTTCTCCCATAAGCTTTCTTGCCAGCGAAACGGGCATATCGGTTTGCCCCACATGCACGCCCTCGGCATCCATGGCCATGGCAACATCCACCCGATCGTCGATGATTAAGGGGATGCCGTGCCTTTTCGTCAGCGTGTGCACCTTTTCGGCAAGAGATATGTATTCCCGTGTGGTCTTTTCCTTTTCACGGAGCTGAATCAAGGTAGCTCCGCCCGATAGCGCTTCTTCGATGCGGGCAAGAAAGGCATTTTCTTCTTGGTTCGTGCTGTCGGTGATAAAATATAAGTGCGAATTAAATGGTATCATTTTGTGTTTCCTTCCGTAAATTTTTTTCAAAAAAGCCGACGATGAGGCAGAGAAGCAGGGTAATCACCACATCGGCGAGGGTGCTTCCAACGGCGATATCCAGCTTCATCAGCAGCCTGTAAATCGCAAAGCCAACCAGCCATATCACGGCGTTTTTGATGCTGATTTTCTTATGGGCGTTCCTCTTTTTCAAAATATAAAAATCAGCAATCTGAATGGCAATCATAGGTGCAAACACCGAGCCGATGAAATACAAAAAGTCGGTGATATCGTGAAGCGGGAGGCATATCGCTCCGATGGTGCCGATAAGGGAAACTGCCACGGAGAACGCCTTGCCGCTTATTTTTTTGGTAATCGTTTCGGCAGAAACGCCGGAAGAATAGGCGTCTAAATAAGTGGTTGTCACGGTGGAAAGAACGATGATGAGAAGCCCGGCAACGCCTAAACCTGCTTTTATGGCTATCTGCGCGATATCGCTTTCGCCGGTAAAAAGCGCCGCGCCCATACCAATCAGGTACATCCACAGGCTGACGATGCCGTATGTGATGGCGCTGACCGCCGTTGCGCCCACCGGCCTTTCAGCTTCTTTGGTATAGTCCGAAATCAGCGGAAGCCAGGACAGGGGCATGGCGACAGAAAGCTCCACCGCCGCACCGAAGGTCAGGGTGCCGACGGTTGCCTGCGGCGCTACTCCTTTTCCGAACACGGTAAAGCTTAAAATAATGGTGAGGATAAACAGAGCCGCCATTGCGACGGTGTTCACCTTGCCGAGGTGCCTGAGACCGATGAGAATCCAGAGGGCTATGAGCGCACCGATGATGATGCACCACATCCGGCTTCCGGCAGGAAAAATACTGTTTGCGGCAAGTGCACCGTCGTAAATCATAATAGCCGTCCACCCTATGAGCTGAACGATATTAAGAACGGCAAAAAACGAAGCGCCCATAGAGCCGAAGCTTTCTTTGGCGGTTTCCATGGCGCTTTGGCGCCGCTTTGCGCCCATGAGCCCTGCAAGAAAGAGCATCGTGCAGCCGATGATATGTCCCAGAATAATGGCAGTAAGACCACGGGCAAAGCCCAGCGGCGCAAAGTAGGTTCCCGTTAAGATTTCCGCAATGGAAACTGCGGCACCGAACCATATCAGTCCGTTTTCAAAAAGAGATGTTTTCTTTTCGTTCATGTGAATTCCTCCATATTCATGCGTTTGGATATTTCTTCTTTGGTGAGGTTGGAAAGGTTGTCCAGAAGATTCATGTAAAAGGTTCCACCTCCTTTTTCGGTTTCGGCGAGCTCGCCGCAGATGCCAAAATAGCAGCAGGCAGATACGGCGGCGTCTAAAGGAACTGCCGAGGGCAGGAAGGAAGCGCACAAGCTTCCCAGCATGCATCCCGTTCCGGTGACGGTGGCAAGCTGCTTTGTGCCGTTTTTCAGGTGCACCGTTTTTACACCGTCCGATACGATATCCACTTCTCCCGTGGCAAGAATCACCGTTTGGTATGTTCGGGCAAGCGCCTCTGCGGCTTGGGTGATGGTGCAGATGTCAAGAGCAGAATCTGCATCCACGCCGGGGGAAGAATAGGCGCCGTCATAGATAGCGGCGATTTCGGAATAGTTTCCCTTGATGACGGAGGGCGAGGAGATGGCAAGAAGCTTTTGCAAAAGTCTGCGCCGAAGGGCAGAGCAGGCAACGCCCACCGCGTCTAAAAGCACGGGAATCCTTTTTTTTGTGGCGTACGCCAGCGATATCTCCATGGATGCCATTCTGGCGTCTGTGATGTTGCCCAGGTTCAGCATGAGTGCATCGGCGGTTTCGGTGATTTCGCGGACCTCTTCGGGGTGCTCTGCCATCATGGGCTTTGCGCCGACCGAGAGAATCACATTTGCGCATCCGTTGATGGAAATGGGGTTGGTGATGCAGTGAATCAGCGGTTTTTTTGTTTTGGTTTTTGCGCGAAGACCTAAGATGGTTTCTATCAATGTTTCGCCTTCTTTCCGATATAGAATAGGATAGCGGCAAGCACGCACGCTGCAAAAAGCGCATAGGGTAAAACGTGAAATACCGGCGCGGTGAGGTGGAATATCCCCGAAGCGATGCTTGACACAACAAACAGGATTGCGCCGCAGGCGGCAATCACTAAAGCATCAGACAACAGACTGCTTTTGTCCTGATAGCTTTGGGCGGTGAGCTTCGTTTGAACTTTTGCCAGCATACCGTTATCGGAGAGCTTTCGCAAAAAGACATAGGCGATGCTTCCGCCAATCAGCGTTCCGAGAATAAAGGAGGGCACATAGAAAAGCCAGCTGAGCCCCTCTTTTCCCCAGAAAAAGGTCATCACGGGATAAGAAGCAATGGCGCCGATGATGCCCGTTCCGATGATTTCGCCCAGAACGGCAAATATAAGATTTCCTTTGGACATACGGTAAAAAACGCCGGAAAGAAAGGCACCGAAAATAGCACCGGTCAGCGCAATGGGGGGAATGCCCATAATCGCCATGCGGATGATGCCGATGAGCGTTGCGCATAAAAGGGAATACCATGGGCCTAACAAAACGGCGCACACGATATTGATAAAATGCGCCATGGGACACATTCCCTCCACCCGCAGGATGGGGGAAATCACCACGCCCAAAGCAATCAGCATGGAAAGAACGGTTAATTTGAGTACACTTTTTGATTTTGTCATGTTAAAATTCCTCTTTTCTTGTTGTGATGATACAAGGCTTTCCCTCTTTGAGATATGATATAAGCCTTGGTCGGTCGGGAATCGATTTTCCCCTCTCACCCCGAAACACGGGTTCCCATCGCAAATTACAAGACAAAAGGCGCTCGCCGGATGCCCGCCGGTTCCCCGGATATGTTTTCACCTCCCAAAAAGCAAATAAAAAAAGAAGCTACCGATTTGGTAACTTCTCATAAACATAACAATTTTCTAAAGCCTATCGCTTCAGCATCCCTACGTTGGCATTATCCAAATCAGGTTCTCGGTCGAAGGTCGCACCTTCCTCTCAGCCTGTATTACAAGCTCCCGTTTCGTATTCTTTTTTTAACAGTATACCACGTTTTTTTCGATATTGCAAGAGAAAATGAAAATTTTTTACGCTAAAGGTCTGAAAGCTTATCCAAAAGGTAACGTTTGTGGTATTTTAAGGAAACGTATGTTAAGATTCTGCGGTAGTATACCGGGTTAAACATACCGCCGAGAACACCGACAATGGGCAGGCCCTGGATGAATTTTAAAACAAGCATATCGGTTGCAAAGGTTTCGGCAGTTTCCTCCATTTGTTTTGCCACCGTTTTTTTGTCGGTTCCGGAATCAGAAGACAGAATGCGGTCCACTTCCGTATTAGAGGCATGCCACACTGTGCCTTGAGAAAGCGCAGTTTTCAGCATGGTGAGAATGAAGTATTGCTCTTCGGGGGTGTCGTAGTTGTAGCCGTATCGCAGGGACACTTCATACACACCCTTTAAAATCATGCCGATAAAAAGCACAATATCAGGAAGTCCGATGCCCAATGCACCCAATCCCACTCCCTCCGCCGTGGTGACGGACAGGTTGACAAAATCTGATTTTTTTGCGGCTTTGCGAAGTTGTTTTAACTCTTTCCGACTTCCCTTTTTGTCCACTGCATAGTCGTAAACATCAAAGTCTGCCGACAGATTTTCTTTATTGATTCCCTTTTCGATGAGGGCAGTGCCACGGGAAAACACAATGCCGAAAGCCTTGGCAAAGGTAGTTTTTAAGGTGGTAAGAACGGTGTCCGGAATTTTGGATTCTATTTTTTCTTTGTAGGCAGGAGCAGGAGCTTCCGCCTTTTTCTGCAGTTTGAGTTCTGCTTTTTCCACGGAAGCCAGTTCTTTTTGGAGCGCTTTCCGAAGATTTTCGGTTGGATTCATAGAACGGGTTCCCCCTTTTTACATTTTCTGCCCGAGGAATAATTTTATTGTATCAAATCGGGATAGAATTGTCAACCGGATGAACTGTGATAACGCGAATATGCCTTGACGGACAGCGCGTTTTGTGGTAGAATAAGGTGTAAACCATAGGAACGATTTTGGATAGGAGCATATCATGAGCAAAAAGAAGCAAAAGGAAAAGAGCTTTTTCGCGGCATCCGTGGAAAATTTCTGGTATTATTATAAATGGCCCTTTTTGGGCGGAATCGTGCTGTTTTTCGTTGTTCTTGCGGTTCTGACCTGGAACGCAGACACGCAGCAGGAGTCCACCGATGCGGATGTGGCGGCTGTTTTTGCACGGCCTCTTACCATGCAGGCCTTTGAGTTCGACAGCAGGCTGAGCAGCGTTATTTCCGACACCGATGAGGACGGAGTAGCAAGAGTGGGCACTGCAGCGTACTATGTTTCCGAAGCGGGAACCTCCGATAACGATGTGATTGAAAAAGGCAAGTTTGAAGCCGCGGCGGCGTACGGAAGAGGAGACCTTCTTTTGATGGACGGCACCAATATGGAGCGGTACAGTCCCAAGGATTTGTGGGCGCCCCTTTCCGATTTTGTGGACATCGGGCAGTTCGCAGAAGAGGATTTGTATTATAGAAACGGCGTGGCAGTTGCGGTGCGCCTTTCGGATAGCAGTGTGCTTTCCGATATGCAGTTTATCATCGACGATGTGTATGCCGGCATCATGTTTATGCCGGAGGTGAATCCGGAGCTCTATCAGCCGAGAAGAGAAAACGCGGCGAAGATGCTGCTGGAGCTTACAAAAAAAGCTGAAGAAAGCGAAAATAGCGAAGGACAAGCAGAAAAATAATCACAAGGGTTCGGTTTTCCGAGCCCTTTTTGCAAAAAGGAGAAGACTATGAATAATGCAGAATGGTTCAGACAGGCTAAATTTGGTATGATGATGCATTGGGGGCTTTATTCCCTTTTGGGCGGCGAATACCGCGGCGAAAACGGAAAAGCGGCGTATGCCGAGTGGATTCAGTCCCAGTTCCGGATTCCGATCAAAGAATATGAGCAGCTCGCCCGTTGCTTTAACCCCATCTATTTTGATGTGGATGAATATATTAAGCTGGCAAAGGAATGCGGCATGGAATATTTCGTTCTGGTAACCAAGCATCATGACGGGTTTGCCATGTTCCGCTCCGAAGTGGATTCTTTCAACATCTGCGAGGCTTCACCCTTTGGTCGGGATGTGACGGAGGAGCTTGCCAACGCCTGCGCACGGCACGGCTTAAAATTCGGCATCTATTATTCCCAGGACCTGGATTGGCACGAATACCACGGCGGCGGATATCTGTCCCGTCATATGCCCTGTGCCGGTGTTTCCTGGGACAACAGCTGGGATTTCCCCGAGGTGGAGGGAAAGGATTTTAATATCTGCTTTGAAAACAAAATCCTGCCTCAGGTGGAGGAGCTGATGAGAAATTACGGCGATATCTGCCTTGCATGGTTTGATGTTCCCATGACTATCAACAAGGAGCAGAGCGTGCGGCTTCGGGATCTGGTGAAACGGTATCAGCCGGAGTGCCTGATTAATTCCCGTATCGGAAACGGGCTTTATGATTATGTGTCTCTGGGGGATAATGAAATTCCCGAAGGCGAAGGCCCCATTCAGGATATGAAGATAGATGCGGATATCGACTATAACTATATCAACGGCTTAAAGCCCTGCCCCCTGGGGCTTTATGAAACCGCAGGCACCATGAACGATTCCTGGGGATACTCTGCTAAAGACAGAAACTGGAAATCGGCAGAAATGATTTTAGAGCAAAAAGAAAGACTCAATAGCCGCGGCGTAAACTATCTTCTGAACGTGGGCCCCGACGGGTTAGGACGGATTCCGGCAGATGCAAAAGGGATATTGGAAGATGTGGCGAAGAAAAGTGAATAACAAAAAATGCTATGCCGGTACGTTCTTTTTTGTGGAGGGCAGAAGGACTCTCTTCTCACGAGCGCAACAGTCCACCGGACTGTTGCTGCCAAACCTTCGGCATCAAAGATGCCTCACGTTTGGAGTTTGTTTCGAGCCCTTCAGCGTCACTTATACCAAAAAAACCACGGTGTGAAACCGTGGCTTTTTCTTTGAATTATAACGAAATTTTTAATACGGGTTGCACCCGGTTGCAAAAGTTGCATTTTTTATTTTGGGTTGCATTTCAATGCAACCTTTTTTCTTTATGCAACCCTAACGGAGTCTGTAACAGAAAAAATCGCAACTTCTTGCGACAATTGCTCGAACTTATAAACAAGACTATTGACATCGTGGATGTTCGGGGATATAATATAAAAGTCGAAATATAAACAGGAGATGCGTAGTATGAGAATGAGCTATAAAAAGCTATGGATTATGTTAGTCGAAAAAGAAATATCTCAAGCTATTGTGCCGATAAAGGAGTGGTAACGATGCAGAAGATCGATGTGGCGGCGTATATCTGGCCGGCCTACACAGGGCAGGAATTGCGCACGCGCATTTTTTGGGCGGACGGTATCGGTGAATGGCAAACGGTGAAACGCCAACACGTAAAACCGGAACACAATTATGTGTGGAGTCGCAAACCGTTGTGGGGGTATCAGGACGAGGCAGATCCCGAAGTGATGGAAATGCAGATCGAAGAGGCGGTATCCCACGGTGTAAACACCTTCATTTATGATTGGTATTGGTATGATAACCGCCCGTTTTTGGAAAACTGTTTGAACGACGGGTTTTTGAAAGCCAAAAACAACGGCAAAATGAAATTCTATATTATGTGGGCAAATCACGATGCCACCTACGGTTGGGATTACCGCACGTCGAGTTTGATGCCGGAAACTACCGTGTGGCGCGGTGCCGTGACCGAAGAGCAGTTCCGCATCATCGGTAAACGCTGGATCACGCAGTATTTCACCCGTGAAAACTATTATTGCATCGACGGCAAGCCGGTGGTGAGCATTTACGATCTGGAGAATTTCATCAACGGCTTGGGCGGCGTTGAAAAGGTGAAAGAGAATCTTGCATGGTTGCAAGAGGAAGCACGGGCGGCCGGTCTGTCGGGCGTGCACGTGCAAATGATCAAATGGGGCGAACTCACCTTGAACCTCTCGGGATTCGACGGCGGCGTGCGCCCCGTGACCCCCGAATTGGCAAAGGAGATCGGATTTGATTCGCTCACTCATTATCAGATGGCGCATTTTGCCAACATTGATCGCGATTACAGTGAGATCATTCCCGACATGGAAGCGGAGTGGCGTAAAGTGACGGCGAATTATCCTGTGCCGTATTATCCGCACGTGTCCATCGGGTGGGACAATAATCCGCGCTACATTATGTTCCGTCCGGGGATCGTGAAAAACAACACGCCCGATCAGTTTAAAATTGCTCTTCAAAAAGCAAAGGCGTTCTGCGAAGAAAACGGAATCTCCCTTGTGACCATCAACAGTTGGAACGAGTGGACCGAAACGAGTTATCTGGAACCCGATGACCTGTACGGTTACGGCTACCTCGATGCGGTGCGCGACGTCTTTGCGGAAGAATGAATTAGATAAAAAAAGACGCTTTGGAAAATGAACCGACCTCCCAATCGTTAGATTTTTGGTCTAACTTTTGGGGGTCGGTTCATTTTGCGTACAGCTTTTTTGAAAAAGATTGTGCCTCGGATGTATCATGATGTGCTTTTCTTTACGCAGTTCCCCTGCGGGGGCGTACCTTTTCCTCGCCGAGCCGTCAATCTCATCCAATCGCGCAACGCTTTCAGCTTGCGCTCTTGGGAGATTTTGACATGGGTGTACCCAAGGGGGCAGACCCTTGTTACCCAAATCAAAGATTTGGACAACACTCCAAAG
>JAFQLU010000020.1 GCA_017396465.1 Clostridia bacterium
CAAATTCGTCGGCGTACTTCGTCAAAACAATGGTCACTCATATCGTTTTTCTTGCAAAAAACTTTATCCATTCCCATTGTTTTTCCTCTTCCCAAAAAGTCTAAATGACTTTTTGGGATCCCTAATGTAGAGTTTGTGCTCGCCAAAAGCAAGCAACTGCGCGGTTTCCTCGACGGAAACCGCGCAGTTAATCGTTAGGAACGTGATATTTACTTTTTGCTCAAATTTATATTTAGAACATTTTGCTTGCGGTAGACCTGCCTTTTTCGACAGTCTGTGGAGATACTCCTTCGGGGGTATCTCCTTTTTTATGTTGATTATTTTCTTAAAATGTGGTAAACTAATAGAAAATGTTATTTCAGGAGGAAATACGATGGGTAAATTAAGCGGATTAAAACCCGAAAGGGTGTTTCATTATTTTGAAGAAATCAGCGCCATTCCCAGAGGTTCGGGGAATATGGACGGAATTGCGTCATACTGCATGGATTTTGCGGAAAAGCAAGGTTTAAAAGCTGTTCGGGATGATGCAGATAACGTAATTATCTATAAGCCGGCGTCCAAAGGGTATGAGAATGCAGAGCCTGTGATTCTGCAGGGGCATCTGGACATGGTTTGCCAAAAAACGGAAGAAAGCAATATTGATTTTGAAAAAGACGGCATTGCGCTTATGATAGAGGGCGATTATGTGACCGCAAACGGCACAACGCTGGGCGCGGATAACGGCATCGCCGTTGCCATGGTGATGGCAATTTTAGAAGACAAGGAAGCTAAGCATCCTGCTATTGTAGCGCTGTTTACCACCGATGAGGAAATCGGCATGATTGGTGCAGGTCAGCTTGACGGCTCGCTTTTCTCCGGCAAAAAGCTGATTAACTTAGATGCCGAGGAGCCGGAGCTTTTAACCGTGTCCTGCGCGGGGGGAAGCGACTTCGTGATGGAGATTCCCGTTCAGCCCGAGACGATGCAGGGCACCAGGGTAACAATTACGGTAAAAGGCTTATATGGCGGTCATTCCGGTGTGGAAATCCACAAGGGCAGAGTGAATGCCAATGTGCTGATGGGACGCGTGTTAAACTTCGCAAAATCGGTATCGGACTATCGTCTGATTTCGGTAAATGGCGGTGATAAAGCCAATGCCATTCCGCTTCTTCATAAGGCGGAGCTGGTAGTGGGAGACGGAAATGCATTTGCCGAGGCAATTACCCCTTATATGGAAACCGTGAAAGCGGAAATCTCCGACCGTGAGCCGGGATTTATTTATGAAATTTCTGTAGGTGACGAAGGTGTTTATGCGGTGATGGATCAAGATGCACAGGATAAAGTGACCTTTGTGCTTCATGCGGCACCGGACGGCGTGCAGGATATGAGCGTTACCATTCCGGAGCTTGTAGAAACCTCTTTAAATATGGGTATTCTCATCACGGAAGCAGACAAAGTGACCATGCATTTTGCCCTGCGCAGCAATAAAAAAACAGCGCTGGTTGCGCTGGAGGATAAGCTTTTGGCAATGGCAAAATTTGCAGATGTGAAAGCAGAAACCTTTGGTCATTATCCGCCCTGGGAATTTAAAGAAAACTCGGATTTGCAGAAACTGTATAAAGAAACTTATAAAGAAAAGATGGGTGTAGAACCCAAGGTGGTTGCCATCCATGCAGGGCTGGAATGTGGTGTGCTTTCCGATAAGATTCCCGGACTTGACTGTATCGCCATCGGCCCCGAGGCGAAAGATGTGCACACCGTGCATGAAGCCGTGCGGATTTCTTCTATTGAGGAGATTTACGAAATCGTGAAGAATTTACTGAAAAAGTGCAGATAAAAAGGGAAAAGAAAAGCGCATCTGTCGGTTTGGCAGATGCGTTTTTAAAATTTTTCTACTTTTGCTTTACGATTATGGTTCTGTGTGGTATAATAAGGGAAAAATAAGACAAAGACGGGATGGTATCTATATGCATATTTATGATAATCTGATGATAGGCTCAGGGTATTCTTCTTTGGGATATGCGCTTGCGAATCAAAACAGCATAATTTGCGAACAGTACGAAGCATGCGACACGCACTTTTATTTGCCGATGAAGCATTTTTCTTACAGTGAGTACATACCTGAAACGGAATACGGAAAAAAACTCTTTGAAATGTTTTCTGCCCATGGTCTGTTTTCGGATGCCATGCAGAATGTAAATTGTTTTGAAAGCGTTTTTTGTTCTTTTATATCTGACAGTGATGCTGAGATTTTGATAAAATGCCGTGTCGTTGAGGTGAAAACGACGCAAGATGGGATACACGAAGTAACGGTGATTACCAATAGCGGTCTTGAAAGCATATATGCCAAAAATGTTATAGATACACGGAGCACATCTGCGAAAGAACGGTTTCTGACTGTTTTGTATGTCTCGGAAAATCCTGACGAGGATCGTAAAAAGCTGGAAAAAGAATTTGACGGTGCCTATATCGAAAATGCATTTTACCGTGGCAGATATTCTTTGTATATCCCGTGCGGTGAATGTGAAAATATCAATGCTATGCGGCTCGATATCTGCACAAAGTGGAAACAAGCTTTTGTGGAAGCGAAAATTCTTTATATGGCATCTGTTTCGGGTGTGCATAATGCGAACATAGTAAAGGATGAAATGCCGAATGATGATTGGTTTTCTAATCCGATAGAGGCTTTTGAAGCAGGATATTTTTACGCAAAGGAGCATTAAATCATGGAACTATATTTCTTGAAAAATAATATAGCAGAACATCATCCTGCTGAAAATATCCGGTTTGATTATACTTGTGATGTACTTTGTGTTGGTGCAGGCAGCGGTGGGATATATGCAGCAGATGCGGCGGCGCGAGAGGGCGCAGACGTCATTCTGATAGAAAACAGTGAAAATATAGGCGGTATGCACATTTGCGGCAATGTTTTGGGATATTACTACGGAGCGGAAGGCGGAAGCTATACAGAGGATGATATAAACAGCCGCAACGAAACCATTTTCTTTTCTGATACGGTTTTACCCGAACAAAAACAAATGCATCTTACAAAACGCTTAAAGAAAAGCGGGGTAAGGCTTTATTGCGCACATACTCCCGTCGGCATATATTTTGAAGAAAACAGAGCCGTTGGCCTGAAGGTTTTCAATGGTACGGAGTGCATCCATATCAAAGCTGAAATGATAATAGACGCAACTTCCGACGGACATATTATCAGAATGTGCCCTGTTGCAAAACGGTACGGCAGACCTGTTGACGGAAAAACTGCTCCTTTTACTGTTCGGACGCAGTTTATAATTGATGGTGTATATCATACGAATAATTTTGACAGCGGATATGTGAATCACTATGACAGCCGTGATTTTTCGAAGAAAACAATCCTTGCGCACGCAAAATCAACAAAATTCATCCATCAAGGAGAATACATAAGCCTTGCATCGCTTACCGGTATCAGAGAGGGCTTGTCATTCGATGGGGAAGAGCGGATTACGTATACCGATATTATTCTGAATAAACAGCCTGAAAAAGTGTTGTTTTATGCGTATTCAGATTTGGATAAGCACGGTCACGACCTTGCGATGGAAGAGGATATGTATCAGAATTGGAGAGGTATCAGTAATCTTTCAACTGTAACTGCAAGAATTGCAGTACCGATGGGTAGTGTGGTGCCACGGGGACTTTGCGGCATTGTGACGGCGTGCAGATGTCTGTCTTGTGACTCCTATTCGCAAAGCGCAGTAAGAATGAACAGAGATATGTTCCGAATAGGCGAATGTGTCGGCACAGCGGCGGCAATGGCGGTGAAAAACCATGTTCCCTTTTTGGAAATAGATTATGATGCATATGTTGAAAAGGTGCGAAATTACGGTTGTTTTGACGGTGATGCTCAAAAAAGTTTCGGATTTCATTTTCCCGGTAACAATATGCCCTATACGCCCGTTGTATTTGATGTGGATACGAATTTGCATTTGTTAGACACCGAAACACCCGGTGTTGCGATATGGTCATGTTTTATCAGCGATAACCGCCCGGAATCTGCAGAAAAAGTACGCAAAAAGCTGGAAGAGGCGACCACGGATCTCAGCCGTTATAATTGCGGTATTGCGCTGGGGATTATGGAAGATAAGCGCGCTTTGCCTGTTTTAAGAGAAATAATCGAAAAAAGAGATTGTTTTTATTTTAAGGATTGCCGACGCACCAATCAGTTCAGAACTGCAATCGCTGTATGCCTTATGGGGAGAGTGGGTGAAGCGGCGGATGCGCAATTGCTTTGTGATATTATTTTTAATGACAGCGAGTACGAAAACACCATGTATCATACGCTAAAGCCTGATTATCTGTATTATGCAGGTACGGATTGCAATTTTGTATATTTTGATGTATTTACCCATGCGTGCATGGCACTCGTGAAAATTTATAAACGCAATTGTTTAAACGTAAAAGATCTGCACGAAAAATTTAAAACACTGTTTGCGGATGAAAAAATAATTCGCCGTGTAACAGACTCTAAAGCGGATGCACCTACTCATATAGAAATTGCAGATTTTCAGAAATATATACTTAAAATGACAGAAGAATAGCATTGTCAGAAAAAATGTGAAACAAGCGCATCTGTCGTTCCGGCAGATGCGCTTTAGACTGTCGAAAAAGGCAGGTCTACCGCAAGCAAAAAAGAAAATACAGAATAAAAGAAAAATAAAAGAAATTTGTTTTTATAAAAAACCGTGCGGATTCCCTCGAGGAAACCGCACGGTTGCTTGCTTTTAACGAACACAAACTCTACCGTACCTTTGTACGCCGACGAATTTGTGTTCGTCAAATATCCCTACCTTTTTCGACAGTCTTATTAAGTGTTTTCCGACAGATATGTCATCAAGGAAACAATGCCGTTTTGATGGAGCAAAATGTTGCGCTCAAGCATTTCCGCTGTAGTCAGGTCTTTTTTGGAGTCTGCAAAATAGTCTAAACATCCGCCGCTCCATAATTCTAAATCTAAAGAATAATATCCGTTTTGATAAGACCATTCTCCCAAGCTTCCGGCTGAACAATGGGGATATGGAATGTTCGGGTCGGAAGTGGAATCCTGCGCTTTTGTGCGAAAGCCACTGCTGTATGACGAAGCGATTCCTTTTATGCGTTGCATATGGTTTTCGTCATCTGCCATACTTTTTGCGCAGAGCATGCCGTCGCCGGTGATGCACGCCAATGCGTGATAGGATAAAATAACCTTGGGGTTGGTGATACGAATGAACTCAGCAACCGCTTTTGTTTCCGGCTCGGAAAAGGGATAGGGTCCGCGGTATGTTTCGCATTTCGGGTCATCTGTGGAAAGTCCGTAACCTGTACCGACCTCTTCCCAATTGGCACTGAAGTTTCTGTTTAAATCCACACCGTTTTTATTGACTCTATAATATCTTGGAAGTCCGCAAACGACCTCTTCCCGCATATCGGCATTCACCGATGGCAAAATGGCAATGCCGACTTTTTCTAACAGCGCAGAATGATGCTTTAAAAGATACTCCACACAAGAAAGCAGAATTTCAGGACCGGATTCCGCCGCATGAATGGCACCTGTTGCGGCAATTAAGCGTTCCCGATTACCCGCAAAAAGAGCAACCAAAGGCTTATGCGTAACCGTTTCTCCTACCGGAATGCAAGAAGCGTTTTCGTATGCGTTCTCCAAGGCGTACATTCTGTCCATGATTTTATCAAAGTGCCACCAGACTCTCGGATCGCGCACCTTTACGCCGACGGGACCGGTGATGCGTCCGCCTGAGTTTTCGGTTTTTACCCAGTATGCATATGTGGCTCCCGTTTCTACATCGAAATCACAGATTTTAGCGAAGGAACGGGTAATTTCGGGAAAGCCCTGATAGATGCACTCTCCCTCTGATGGAGAAAAGTCGTCGAAATATTCTTCTTCATCGAAATCAAAAATCATACCTTCTATTTTTTTACGATATACGGTTACCATATTATCCGGTTTTATTCTGAAGGATAATACAACGTGTTGCTTTTCGGATTCTGTTTCTTCGGTAGCAGTATATGCTTTTAATCTAAGTGCTTTTTCTGTCATACTCTTATCTCCTGTTTGAAAGTATCTATACCCTATTTTAAGCGCTTGATATATGCAAACGTTTCCTTTTCACCTTTTTCCTGTAGCATCACAAGCCAGCCTTCCAATAAATCCGAGGTTTCGGGGTGGATTGTGCGGCGGTCTTTTCCGCGCAGGAAATATTCCAAGGGGTGACTGTTTGTGTAGTTTTTACCCTGATAGACTTTACTTGCCGCCACACGGTCACAAAACATTTCTTTTGTAAATATCAGTGGCATTTCCACCGGTTCCATTTTTTTTGTAATGGGGTTATAATCCGTCCAGTATTCAAAATGGTGGCGGTTTCTGCCCTTGTGGTGCATCCACGCTTCGGAATAGCCTTTGTTTTCACGTTCTCCCTCGTTGGGACTGCGTGTGCCGGTGAAATATTTTACGCCTTGGGAAAACTCGGTGTAGGAGTATTTGGATAAATCGTGAAGCAAGCCGCGCCAAAGGATGCCGGCTTTTGCGCAGTGGGCAATCACCTTTCTGCGATGGCGCATCACGGTATTTAGATGTCCTGTCAATTTATTCATGTTCTTTTCCGTCTTTCATAAATTTTAAAATATATGTGCCGATCATCAGCACCAAGGGAAACAGGATGCAGGCAAAAAGTCCTGCCTTTAAGGGCGAGCCGAGGATGGATGCGTGCTCGGAAACCTGCGCCGCCAGCGCAGGACCTGCGGAGCATCCGATATCCCCTGCCATGGCAAGAAGTGCAAAAATAGCAGTTCCGCCCCGGGGAATCTTGCCTGCGGCAAGAGATAAACGCCGGGCCACATGACGCCAACGGAGAAGCCGCATAATGCACAGCCGGCAAGAGATAGCGCACTGCTTCGGCAAAGAGATGCCAGAAGATAGCTTAAAACGCACAAAGCGGAGCTTAAAATGATGTATTTTGTCAGGCTTACTTTCTCTGCCAACATGCCGTACAGCACACGGGATATGCCCATGGTGATGGCAAAGAGGCAAGGCCCGAACAAATCTCCCACGGTTTTGGAAACGCCCAGAGCCGTTTCGGCAAAAAGAGACGCCCACTGCGCCATGGCAAGCTCGGATGCGCCGGAGCAGAGCATCAGAATCAGGAAAACCCAGAAAATCTTCATGCCAAAAAGCTTGCGCATGGGGATTTTGGTTTCTTCGTTGGTGAGGGAGTTAATGGGCACGCGGGAAAACAGAAGCGCCGTCAGCAAAGGAATAATCGCCCAAAGCGCGCAAAGAAGCGGCCACATGCTTTGCCCGAAGAAAACGAAAAATGCCGTGGTTCCCAAAACGGCGAGCATCTGTCCCCAACAGTAGAAGGAGTGGAGAAAGCTCATGGATGCGGCTTTTCCGTCGGTTGGAAGAGCTTCTACGATGGGGCTTACCAAAACCTCCATCAGTCCGCTTCCAATGGCGTACAGCACTGTGGCACAACAAAGCCCTAAAAATGCCGGCATGATTTGGGGGAGAATTCCCAAAGAAGCCAATCCTGCGGCGGCAAAGAGGTTTGCCGCGACGATGGAAATGCGGTAGCCGATTTTGTCCACATACTTTGCACCCAAAAAGTCCACCACCATCTGCACGCAGAAGTTCATGGTGATTAAAAAGCTGAGCTGAAGCATGGAAAGCCCGAATGTGCGCTGAAAAATAATAAACAGAAGCGGCGCAAAGTTATTCACCACCGCGCTGCTGATATAACTGCCGTAGCAGGCGAATTTTGTATGCTTGAATGTGAAATGCATGGGGTCCTCCGATTATTTTCCAAGGCAGGCGTAGAGCACATTTCTGAGCCTCGGGTGGGTGTAGGGTTCTAAATTGTTCAGCATATGCTGGGCGTAGTACATGGCAACGCGGTTTTCGGGGTCAAACAGAGCATAGGCACCTGCCGCACCGCCCCAACCAAATTCGCCGGTCTGTCCGATTGCTCCGCCTTTGGCGCAATCCATCAATGTACGAACGCCTAACCCGTAGCCATAGCCATCATGCTGTGTCCAGTTCATGTCGGAAAGCGCCTGACCTTCTAAGGCATTCGTCCGCATCAGGTCAACGGTTTTCTCCGATAAGATACGGTTCCCGTTTTTCGCCATACCCTTGTTTGCCATGGCATCGGCGAAGAGAATATAATCGTCTATACAAGACACGATGCCTGCGCCGCCGCTATCGTACTGTGGCGTAAAGGTATAACTGCACTCAGCGGGAATGCGGTCAGCTGTTTTGGTTTCATCATTGAATTGATACAGTGCTGCCAATGTTTTTTCGTTGGTTTCGTTTACATGGTAATCAGAGCGTGTCATGCCGATGGGCTCAAAAATCCGCTCCCGTACGAAGTCGGCAAAACGTTTTCCGGAAACAACTTCCGCAAAGCCTGCCAGCACATCGTGGCAAAGACTATATTGCCAATGGGTACCCGGCTCAAAGGAGATAGGCTCCTTTGCAATGGCATGAACAAAATCCATGGTAGTGGCATTGTTTCCTTTGGAGGTGTGCACCTTCTGAATTTCAGGAGATGTCAGGTTATAGGTGAACCCTGCTGTCATGGTGAAAAGATTTTTAATGGTGATAGGATTTTTCGCTTTTTCACCATTCTCTAAATACATATCCCGAAACTCCGGAATATATTCCGAAAGAGGATCCGTCAGTAAAAATTTACCTTCTTCCAAAAGCGTCAGCACCGCCGCGCAGGTGATGGGTTTGGAGCAGGAATAAATATAGTAGGTTTCGTTTCCGTTCATGGGGATTTGGTTTTCCTTATCGGAATAGCCTGCCATGTGGCGGTACACCGGCTGGTGCTCTACGAACACCGCACAGTCCACACCGGGAATACCGATGGTAGGGAAAGAGTCTAAAAGTGCAGTTAAACGATCAAAATTCATATGGAATATACTCCTTTTTATTTTCTTGGAAGTGTTAAGGTTTTGTCGGGAATCAACTCATAGCTATTGCCTTTCCAAAATAGTGTTCCGCCGGATTTGGTAGCAGTTACCCGAAGGGATTCTCTGTCAAAGTCTACCGTAACGGTTCCGCCCATAATCGGAACGGTTCCCTGCATGGTTTCAAAGCTTCCCGGATTGGGTTCTACCCGGAAGGTTTCAAAGCCGGGAGCGGTGGGATAAACACCCAGATAATATCTGCCAAAAAGGTAGATAGGGCCTGCACCCCATGCGTGGCACAGCGATTTATCAAATTTTCCGCCATACATTGCGTAGTGCTCCGTTCCCGAAAGAGCAGGATCGTATTCCTCCCAGATAGTGTCGGCACCTGCAGAAAGCATTCCTCCCCAATAAGAGGTAATCATATGTTCCACATCGGACAGGTTCCCTGTTTTTGCTAAAACATCCAGTTCGTATCCTTCAAAATAAGGCGTAGTAATCGCCGGGATTTCATCATTTTTCAGCACATGTTCCACAATGCTTTTCGTCTGTTCTTCTGTTGCAATGTCATACATCACAGCAAAAATGTTCGCATGACGGGTCACATTGTTTTTTCCGGACTGATAACTATCAATAAACGCACCCTTTTCTTCGTTCCAGTAGAAGGCATTCACTTTTGCTTTCAGCTTCTCATATTTTTCTTCATAGATTGCTGCAGATATTCCAAGATATTTTACCATTTCACTCATAACAAAATACGCCTGAACCAGAAGCATCTGCTCAGCGCAAACTGCACCGGTTTTGTCGATGTCTGCCCAATCAATAAACACCCAATCCTGCGGCGCACCAACTAAAAATCCATCTTCATTGAGGCGTGTTTCGCAAAACGTCAGAAGCTTTTCCGCCATGGGCATAATACGGGAAAGGAATCCCTTATCGCCGTAAGTAATATAATGCTCATAAAGAGAGATAAACCAAATTAAGCTGTAGTCCAAAATCGTGTTAAGGTGTTGGTCTATCGGTTCTTTTCCCAAAAGTCCCCTTAATGTGCGCTGTTCAATCGCTTTATCTGCAAATAAATATCGGTTGATACGTCCGCACTGGTAAGCATCTCCCGCCCACACCCAACGGTCGCGCTTAATACCGTCTAAAAAGCCTTCTCTACAGTTCAGATGAAAGGTATATACACATCGGCTGTATATTTCGTTCAACAATTTATCGTCACAAGAGAAGCTGCCTTGTTTTGTCAGAGGAAGATATTCATGTTCTGCCGTAATGGCAAGATTCGACACCGCAGGAGTGATATAAATATAACGAAAAGCCCTTTGCTTTAACCGATAGCTTTCCTTGCCGCTTACCCGATCGGTAACATAAGTTCTTTCCATATCTAAAGCTTCTTCCTTGCTCTCGCCATAGTAAATACAAATCTCTTGATCAGCACACGCACCTGCAATATCCAAAAAGCCGAACAGCTCTGTGCCGAAATCAAACAGGCATCCGTTTTCCACCTCAGTTTTAGCAACGGGGAGTTTCGTTTCATATGCAAACGGAAAGCTTTCCGGATTTTTATCGGCGCTGTCGTAGTACGGTTCGAATCCCACAGACACCAGTTCGCCACTGAAACGCCGACAGAACCAGCTTTCATCTGAAGGACAGACATCACTTTCTACAAATACAGCGGGCAAGCCACCCGGATTCGACACATGAATTTTGATATTGTGATGCCCCGGGGAAAGTTGAAGCTTTGTTTCGGTCGGATAATGTTTCCCATCTATGCGCACATTACCTTCTCCGTTGGTGTGACAGATAATATAACCGCCATCGGAATCCACTTCCTTTTCAAAATTTGCAATAATATCGGGCAACGAAACCTTCCACATCGTTGGGTAGTGCATCATGCGCACTTCACGTCTTAAGTTTACTCGGGTAATATGAAAAATTTCCCAGTCTCCATGGTTCCATATCCAAACGTTTTTTCTCATGACAGATCTCCTTTTTACATAAAAATGTTATAAGAAATTATATCATACATAAACCGCCTTTGCAACGATTTTTACAAGTTTGTAATTCTCTTGACACAATAAACAAATCTTGGTATAATGAACTCAAAAGGAGGGGTTTTATGGGTAAAATTACAGTGAAACTTTCAAAAGAAATCGGCGAAATCCGCCCACTTCACGGGGTGAACAACGCACCCTTTTCCTGGGGTGAACCGGAGTATGTCACCAAGATGTTTCGATCGGCCGCCATTCCCCATTGTCGTCTGCACGACACGCAAGGGGAATTCGGTGGTTCGCACTTTGTGGATGTACCTAACATTTTCCCGGATTTCGATGCAGATCCCGACGATCCCGAGAACTACGATTTTACTTTTACGGACGCATTTTTAAAACCGGTTACGGAAGCCAATACGGAAATCGTATACCGTTTGGGTGTTACCATTGAATGGGGTCCCAAAAAATATAATATTCACCCACCAAAAGATAACTTACAATGGGCAAAAATCTGTGAAGGCATTATCCGCCATTACACCGAAGGCTGGGCGGACGGATTCCGCTACCCCATCCGCTACTGGGAAATCTGGAATGAGCCGGAAAATCCGCCTATGTGGACGGGAACGAAGGAGCAATTTTTCAGGCTTTACGCCGTAAGTTCCAAATACCTGAAAGAAACCTTCCCCCATCTTTTGATCGGCGGTTACGGAAGCTGCGGTTTCTATGCGCATACCCGAGAAGGCATGGACGATTTTTATAAAGGATTCTTAACGTATTTAACCGATTTTCTGGCGTATATCAAGGAAGAAAACGCACCTTTGGACTTTTTCTCCTGGCACATCTACGGTGACAACGTGGAGGAGCTGATTGCCCATGCGCACTATGCCCGTGATGTTTTAGATGCCAACGGCTACCAAGATACCGAAACATTCTTAGACGAATGGAACTACGGTGCAGAGGGAAAAGGCTTTGAAGGCATGCATTCCATCATCGGCGCAACTTACGTTGCATCATCCATGTGTGCCATGCAGAACGCAAAGGTGCCGGATAAAGCCATGTACTACTGCGCAACCTTAAATGCCAGATACAACGGTTTGTTTGACTTGGCAACCCGAATCAAAAAGAAACAGTTCTATGCTTTAGAAGCGTTTGGTACGCTGTATCAGCTGGGGACACAAATCGAAACGGAATCCGACACAAAAGATGTTTATGTCTGCGGTGCAAAAGACGGCAAAAAAAGCGCAATTATGATTGTAAACTACAGCGACAAAGAGCAGCCTGTCTATATTGAGGGGATAGATCTTGGAAACTACAATTGCAGCCTGCTGAGCGATACAAAAGATTTTGAGCCCATTCCGTCGGAAGCATCTGTTGTATTGCCGAAATACTCGATAATTCTGCTGAAAAGCAACCTATAAAAGGAGAAGAAAACATGCCAATTACTTATCACGAAAAAGAACAGATTTTTCATCTGCAGACAAAAAATACTTCTTACATATTCGGATTGTTTAACGGTCGCAACCCGACCCACTTATATTACGGAAAGCGAATGGAAAATATCAAGAGCATCGGCTATTTTATCTCTCAGGAGAGTGCGCGTTGCTCTACCTATGCCATTCATCCGGCAGAGCTTGAAAAGGATTTATTTCTTTCTGCGGAAATCATTCCTATGGAGTATCCTTTCTACGGAAACCCTGACCTGAAAGTTCCTGCCTTTTCGGCTGAATATGAAGATGGCTCCCGCATCACCGAGGCAGTTTATAAAAGTCACAAAATCTATGACGGAAAACCGCGTCTTTCCGGTCTTCCTGCAACCTATGTGGAGAATGATAGCGAGGCACAGACCTTAGAGCTTACCTTACACGATAGTGTGACAGGCTTAGACATCGTACTGTTATACACAGCGTATACCGAATTAGATGCCATCTGCCGCAGTGTGCGTGTGGAAAACAATGGCACGGAAAACATAAAATTAACATCGGTTTTAAGTGCATCGGTGGATTTTCTGGATAAGGACTTTGACTTTATATCCTTGGGCGGCACATGGACAAGAGAAAACCAGATTTCCCGTCAGCCTCTGTTTTTCGGTACACAGTCCGTAGAGAGCAGAAGAGGCTCCTCCGGTCATATCCATAGCCCTTTCTTTGCATTGGCTCGCCCCGAGGCAACAGAACGGAGCGGCGAAGTGTATGGCTTTAGCTTAGTTTACAGCGGAAACTTTATTTGCGGTACAGAAGTAACAGAGTTTGACCACAGCCGTGCGTACATTGGTATCAATCCCTTTGATTTTGCATGGCGTCTGAATCCCGGTGAAATCTTTACGGCTCCGGAAGCAGTTTTAGTGTATTCCGATGAAGGGATCGGCGGCATGTCACGTACCTACCATAAATTATACAGAACCCGCCTTGCCCGTGGAAATTTCCGCGACAAAAACCGTCCGCCCCTTGCCAACAACTGGGAGGGTACAGACTTCCGCTTTGACGAGGAAAAGATTCTAGCCATCGCCCAAAAAGCAAAAGAAGCGCACGCAGAATTGATGGTATTAGATGATGGCTGGTTTGGTGAAAGAAACTCCGACACCACATCTTTGGGCGACTGGTACCCCAATCTGAAAAAATTGCCCAACGGCATTGGTGGGTTAGCGAAAAAAATCAACGATATGGGACTTCTGTTTGGTCTTTGGTTCGAGCCGGAGATGATTTCCCCCGTATCAGAACTGAATGAAAAGCATCCCGATTGGTGCATTCATGTAGCGAATCGTCCGAAATCTTTGGGACGGAATCAGATGATTTTAGATTTATCCAGAGATGAGGTCTGTGATTTTGTTATCGATTTTCTGTCCGATTTTCTGGGAAACAATCCTATTTCTTATATCAAATGGGACTACAATCGCTATTTTTCAGAAATTGGTTCTGCGGCACTTCCGCCAGAGCAGCAAA
>JAFQLU010000021.1 GCA_017396465.1 Clostridia bacterium
CGAGCCGAAAAAATCCGATATTGTCAGCGCCGACACGCGGTTTTATATTGCAAGAACGCCTTCCGGCAGACTCTTACTTGTGCATAATGACTGTCCCACTTCCCGCACCAATATGACCGTGGCGCTTTCCGAGGATGACGGCGTGACATGGAAATATAAGCAATGCATCGACACGCAAAGCGATATTTCCTATCCCGATGCAGATTTTTATGACGGAAAAATCTATCTGACTTACGACAGAGAGCGTACCGGCGCAAAAGAAATTCTCTTTGCCGTGTTCACCGAGGATGATTTGATAAACGGAAATAAAATCGAAGTAAAGGTTGTGAGTAAACCATGAAAAAAGCGTTTTCTTTATCCTACACTTCCTGCCACAACGACGTTCTTTTAAGTGAACTGCAAGATGCAGGATTCACCGGGATTGACTTAGGTTTTTTCAACGATGTCAGCATGTTAAAAGGCGACGTAGACGCCAACATACACGAGCTTCAAACCATTCTTTCCAAGCATAACATGACCGTTTTTCAGGTTCATCTTCCGGCATATAATATTTTTGCCTCCAGCGAAACAGAAGATACAGAACTGGAACAGCACATGAAAACCTCTTTTTATGTGATGTCTGAGTTAGGCGTCAAATGGGGTGCCTTTCATCCTATGAGCTCCACCAATTATGATTATGACAGAAAACGAGCCATGACAGATAACCGTGAGCGATTGAAAAAGCATTTGGAAACGGCAGAAAAGCTGGGCGTGGGTATCGCTGTGGAAAATCTTCCCATATTCCCCGATTGTCCGCAGTATCACTTCTTCACCTCCGATAACGAGGATTTAATCGAGCTGGTGGACAGCCTGCAATCGGATAAGATCGGCGTTTGCTGGGATACGGGACATGCCAACCTGATGCCGTACAATCAGGCTAACATCATGGACGAACTGGGCGAAAGAATTAAAATCCTGCATGTGCACAACAATTCCAAGGAAATGGATTTGCACCTCTGCCCCGCCATCGGCACCATCCCATGGCATGAGGTTATGCCGGTGCTTTCCAAGCACAACTTTTCCGGAGACATGACATTAGAAGTTACACTGTACCAAAATATGCTCTGCCGCAAAGAATACTTAAGCCTTTGTGGCAAGTCGGCAGACGAGCTTTGTAAGATGCTGAAAGCATAAAGAAAAAAGATTGAAAATAACTTCAGAACGCCAAAGGCAGAAATAAAGCAGGACTGTGAAAACATTTGTTTTTCACAGTCCTTTTTTGCATAAATTTACACCATTTTCCGCAAACTACCTTTGAGGTGTTGTGTATGAATACGAAACGAATCGGAAGGCAAACGCTTACATTTTCCCATCCGCCTGCCATCATTTCCTCCTATGCCATTGGTGGAGAAAAGGAGCGACAAGGCCCTTTGGGTGGATTTTTAAATGAAACGGTTTCCGATAATCTGTGGGGTGAAAAAAGCTGGGAAAAGGCGGAAAGCAAATTTCTGCAGCAAGCCATTTTAGGGGCGCTGACCAAGAAAAAGCTTTCTCCCGATGACATAGACCTGATGTTTGCAGGAGATTTATTAAATCAGTGCACCGCCACCAACTACGGTATCCGCGTGTTCCCCATTCCCTTTGTGGGGCTGTATGGCGCATGCTCTACCATGGGGCTTTCTATGCTACAGGGTGCCGTAGCAATTGATGGCGGTTTTGTCCAACGTGCCATTTGTGCTACTTCCAGCCATTTTTGTTCTGCGGAGCGACAGTTTCGGTTTCCGTTAGAGTATGGTGGTCAGCGTCCGCCTTCTTCGCAATGGACCGTAACCGGTGCTGCATGCGTGATATTGGAAGACAGCAAAAAAAGCAAAAACGGCGTGAAAATTGATTGCGCTACCGTGGGAAAAATCGTGGATCTCGGCATCACCGACGCCAACAATATGGGTGCCGCCATGGCGCCTGCCGCAATCGATACAATTCTTACCCATTTTAAAGACACCGGCAGAACCCCGCAGGACTATGATGCCATTTTCACCGGTGACTTGGGGCAAATCGGAAAAACCATCGTAACGGAACAACTGGCAGAAGCAGGCTACGATGTATCCGGAAACTACACCGATTGTGGTTGTCTCATTTTCGATAAATCGCAGGACGTTCACGCCGGTGGAAGTGGTTGTGCTTGTTCCGGACTTGTCCTTTGCGCACATATCCTGCCGAAGCTGATACAAGATACATGGAAACGCGTGCTGTTTGTACCCACGGGCGCACTTTTAAGCACCACAGCAGTTCAGCAGGGCGAAAGCATCCCTTCTGTTGCCCACGCCATTTCTTTGACAGTTTCATAACTTGTGCATATGATAAAAGGCTTCCGGAGCGTTATACTCCGAAAGCCTTTCTTTTTTTAAATAAAGGGGCGTCTGTCTAATACCAGCTTTAACGGTTTTTCCGAGATAATCTGCCCCGGAAGCGCTTGTGCAAGCTCCGCTAAAGCGCACACGGTACCAAACAGCGCATGCAAATCGTTAAAGCCGTCGTCTTTGTTTTCGTCCACAGTTTCCAGATAGGAAATCAGTTTGTCAGCATAATCCTCCACGGCCTTTTTCGCTTCATCATATTTATAAGGCGTTTGCCGCATGGCACGAGTCATGCAATAAATCCAATCCACATCAATAAAGCCGATGGTCTTGCACGCGATTTCCGCAAAATCTGCGTCATCATAATAAAGCTTCAGCATCGAATCAATCATTTTTTCGGGATAAGGAAGCGGCTGCCTTGCATACTCGTGGTTAAACAGATAATGAAAAGAGCCTGCCATATAAGCATGAAGAGGCGCGTTTTTACCGGGGATATAGTCTTTTCTCCAAAGGCCGCTTTCAGGATCGCACTCTTTTCGGAACCAGGCAAAATAATCATCCTGCCACTGTTTATCCACCGCACCGGCTATCACCAACGCCGCAAAAACGCCGGCACCCTTGTGGGATTCCGACCAGGGATTATCCCAATCCTGCCCTTCCAGAAGACCGTATAAGCCTTCCCGGGTGGCATAAGGCATAAGGCCCGTCAAGGGATATTTCGCATCTGCGTCAAACAGCTCCAGTGCCGCTACACAGTGTGCCGTGGTGTGAATCGTGTGATGCGTTGGCTCTGAAAACAAGCCTGTTTCGGGATTCTGAAAGCTTTGAATGCTCTCTACCCACTTTGCCCGCTCCTCCGGCTCTTTGATAAATTCACCAATGGTATACAAAATATTTGCCGCATCGGCACAGCCGTACTCGCTGGGCGAAAGGTCGCGGTTTCCCGATTCATTCTGCCAGATCCATCTGGCGTATTTTCCCGTTCCCATTTCGTGCGTTTTTAAAACGGATTTCACTTTTTTTATGATGCCGTCAATATTCTTACGCATACAATCCCTCTTTTCCATCAGCGCATAACGATGATGATAGCTATCTGATGCATCACACATCCAAGCGCTTCAACATAAAACACTTGCCATATCAGGCGTTCTTGATTTTTCCTCCATTGTATCACAATCAACCTCATAATGCAAGCGCCTCCAACGCCTTTTTATGCAAATAAAATATATTTCGTTTGGAGTAGCACAGCTCTTCCGTTATCTCCTCCCAGCCAAGCCCGTCTATATACCGATAGCGCAGAAGGAGAGAAAGAGTTCCGTCTGCCATGTCCTCTATCGCCATGTCAATGATTCTGGTTCGTTTCAGCATAAGCTGCACTTTTTTGCATAGCCTGACCTTTTCTTTTTCGATCTGTGATTTCAGGCAAAAATCTCCATCACATACCGCACCATAATTTTTCAGTCTTCCGTAGGATGCCATGAACCGTTCCAGTTCCTTTTTGTCCGAGCGGTACCGATTCAGCTTCAAAAGCTTTCCTTCTGTTTTCCCCGAACGCTTCGGAGCGTTTGCCAGCGACATGCTCAATCTGCACCACATCCTTTATAGGAATATTTTCTTTTATCCGCCTGATACTGCTCACAGGTTTTATAAAAGCTGCAGGTTTTGCTGGCGCACACCAGCTCATACAGTACGGAGCATTCTCCACGGCGGAATCCGAAGCAATCTGTTTTCATTTCGTATGTTTTCTCTGTCATAATAACCTCCTGAAAGTCCATCGTATTTTCTCGTCTGACCGGTCTACGATGTATAGTTTAACATATTAAACATCATTTGTCAAGTATATTGTAACAATTTGTTCATTATATTAGACAAAAGTTGACAAATTAAACTTTTTGGTGTATAATATCTAATATATTAAACAAAAAGGTGTGTACAGAAAATGACAGTAGGTGATTTAATCAAGGCATACCGTTTGGAAAACGGTATCAGTATGGATGAGTTTGCCGCACGAAGCGGCATCAGCAAAAGCTATATTTCCATGCTGGAAAAAAATGAAAACCCAAGAACCAAGCTTCCCATCACCCCCACAACCAAAACCTTAAGCGCCGTAGCGCAGGCAATGCACATTTCCGTTGCCGCTTTGATGGAGCAGCTTCACGAAGACCGTGACGCCGCGATTTTAGATATGCTTCCCGTGGACGAAACGGTGGCTATCCCGGTGGTTGGAATGGTTCGCGCAGGGTACGGCGGCTTGGCGCTGGAGTGCGATTTAGGAACGGAAACCGTGGGAAAACGGACATTGGCAGGCTATCATAAGCAGGACTTTTTCTACCTGGTGGTGAAAGGAGACAGTATGGAGCCCCGTCTCTTTGAGGGGGATCTGGTTTTAGTCCGCCGCCAAAGCAGCGTGGACAGCGGAAGCTACGCCGTTGTTACCATTGACGAGGAAGAGGGCGTGGTAAAAATCGTGGAATACGACAAAGATTCCATTTCCCTGATTTCGCAGAATCACAACTATCCACCCAGAGTATTCCGCGGAGAGGATGTGGAAAGAATCCGCGTAATCGGAAAGGTTATCGAAAGCAAAAGTAAGTTTAACTAGAGCAAAGGAGCTGTCGCATTTTGCGACAGCTCCTTTGCTTTTTTTGGGGGATGGACGCAAAATAGTGCAGATTTGGCAAACTGAGTCCCGAAGCTGTATATGGATACCGCGAGAGGCGAAGTTTGTCAAAAACGCAAAGCATTTATCACAGAAATTCGTTGTATAACGATTTTCTACTTTAATCTCGTTTAAGCTTTTTATTTGAAAACGGTTATATGAAATCTTTTCTGTGCTTTGCGTGGTCTGTGCATTTTGCTACACCCTTTTGTTTTATCTTGCTTCCAGCATATCCTGCTGTGCTTTATAAAACACAGTGTGCTTGGCTTTAATCAGGTCCAAAACGGAGAAAACCGTTTTTTCCAGCTCTCCGTCCTGCGAATAATCATTAGGTGCAATAAAGTCTACCCTGCCCTGCCGCATCATATCGCATGCAGTTTCCTTTTTGTCGCTGTGCACGGCGATGGAATGGCCTCCGTTTACCTTCACCAGCTTCATGCAGGGAACATCGGTGTATCCGTCCCCGATATAAATCATGTTTCCAAAAGGAATCCGTCTGTTTTCCTCCGGCGTGAATTTATTCAGGCTCTTATGATCGGTCACATCCAGAACGCCTTTGTTGATGCGGAACAAAAACTGGGTTTTACTGGTGTAGTTCACCGCCATAGCCGGCCAAATGGGAACATTATGCTCATCATAGTAAAACTCCGCCGCATAAATTTCGCGGAATTCTTTGGCAATGGGCGTTCCCTCAATGATTTCTTTAAGACCGGAGGAAATGATATAGTGCTCCAGCTGAATCCCTTTCTCCTCTGCATAGGCGTTGATGCGCGCAAACCAGGTGTCAACACCCGGGCACAATTCCACACTTTCACCAAGACGGTTAAACTCCTCCCGATTTAAAAGCTTCTTTCCTCTTGCCTCATTCAGCATCACATACATATAGGACAGAATCTGATCCATATTGTGATTTTTTGTCATTTCGTTGCAAGTTTCCCAAAACTTTTCCGCCGTCATACCGATACCGGGAATAAAGGCATATTCCTGCATATCCTTGGTAGACAAAGTTTTATCAAAATCATATAAAATTGCCGCAATGGGTTTATTGCACATATTTATCACTCCTCCAGCATATTGCAGATACTCCATATGCCCTTATCTTCTTTCAAAGTGCAGATTTCAAAGGGTTTTAGTTTCACCTTCGTTTCTGCGCCGAATACAGACACCGTCGCCGTCTGCTCTTTTCCTGTGGGGTTAAAGAGACGCATCACGTTGCCACTTCCCTTTTCCTGCTGCTTTAATACTGTAAGAGAAATTTCCGGGTTCGTGCAACGGTAAAATGTATCGCTGCTTGCAAAGCTTCCCGTGTGGTTGGCTTCCAATAAAATCCTGGGTGCATTGTTGTGCGCCGCCGCATCCGCTGCAAGGTTTTTCCGTTTTTCCGTGAACACGCGAAGCTTGCCGTCGGTGATGCCCTGTCCCATAAAGCGGTAATCCGCTTTAGCTAAAGGCTCTGTCCGAAGGTCTCCGAAGATGCAGTTCCGAAGAACCGTCAACCCCGCCGCACCCTTTTCAAAGCGGTACGCAAAGATACTGTCGGCAACTACGTTCAGCTCGGCTTCATCGGAGGAAAGGGAAAGAAATTCGCCCATGGGACACTCGTATTCCATCTCGTCTCGTTTGTCTATGCTATAGGGACCTGCCGCACTGCAGGACACGTTTTCACCCACAGCCGCAAACTCTAATTTTAAAGCACAGCCCTCCTCCTGCCAGTTGGCACGGTAGGTGCAATCAATATGAGAATCGGTGAGGGTGTAATAGATTTCCACCTTGGAGTGGTGATATCTCCACTCCGTTTTGAGTTTTGTTAGAATTGGGCCTTCTTCCGTGATTTCGGCGTTTTCCAATTTAAGATACTGTTTTTCGCTTTCATACACGGTTTTGTTAAAGCCCCATGTGTCGCAGATATCGCCCATCACATAAGGTACAAGGAAGGAATCCGACACAAGCTTTCCCTTTTCATAAAGAGAAACAGAATCGTTTTCAACCGCTATGCGGTATCTTCCGTTTTCGATACAGGTTGCCTTTTCCGGCTCTTTGTGGGTATAGGGCTCATCCGTTTGTTTCACGATAAA
The DNA here is from genome assembly GCA_017396465.1 of Clostridia bacterium. Lineage (GTDB taxonomy): Bacteria > Bacillota > Clostridia > UBA1381 > UBA9506 > Congzhengia. The sequence continues at coordinate 7,071 of JAFQLU010000021.1, forward strand.
GGTGCGATAGCTCATAGCAGGAATATTCGCGCGAAACGCAAACCGTGAACGGAATCTCGGCACAACAGATTTTTCACGGATAATCTGACAGGGGTATGTATTGCCGTCCTCATCCACCAGCTCAATGCCGCCGCCATACCAGGGGAATTCCCACGCCCACTGCGCTTCCGCTTCCAAAACAGAATCAAAATCCGTACCATTTAAGTTCCAGATAACCAGATTCCACGCGTTGTCAGGATTTTTGCCCGGCATCTGAATCCGGTTCGTGATTGCCTGCAGTCCATATGTCACGATTTCATCGGTATTCTGCATGGCTCTGCCGTGAAGATTCCGTGCATCGAAATAAGCATCTTCTATGCAGCAGCCGCCTAAAATATCGTGGAACTGATTAAACAAAATATCCTTCCACGCGCGGGTAAGGGTTTTTGTGGGATATTTTGCTCCCAGAAGCTGTTTTTGCAAAACAGCCACCTTTTCGGCGTTCAAAACACTATATTCTGCGCGGCGATTGTTCTTCTTGATTTCCGTAAAGTTAGAGTATGGCCCGATAAAGGTCACCGGGATTTCGCCGTTTACTTCGGGAAGCTTCTTTCCCTCCTGCAGGGCGAAATAGTCTTCCACAGTACCAAAACGAATAGAAAGCCGTTCTTTTTCCTGCTCACGGTATTTCTCAATGGATTTGATTTCCGCTTTTGTGGGCGCACCGCCATGATCCGTCACGCCGAACACTACCATCAGGTCGCAATCAGTTTCACTGTTTACCACCGGTTCCATGGTCTGCTTTTCAAAATCTTCTGTGAAAATGTCGCCACCCTCGCCGCCGACACGGTAAGCCAGCACCGAAGAATCCGCCGCACCCTTCCAGCAAAACAAGGGAGAAGGAAGTTGGAACTGTTCTGCATTGGGGCGCCAGAAGGCATAATATTTCATGCCGCAACCGGACAGAATCTGCGGCAGGTTCGAGCAATGACCAAAGCTATCGATATTAAACGCCGCAAGGCTTCTTTTGCCAAACTTTTCTTCTAAATAAAGCTGGGCATATAATCCTTGCCGCACCAGGCTTTCGCCCAGGAGAGCGTTGGTATCTGCCTGAAGCCACCAGCCCTCGGCTAAATCCCATCTGCCCTCGGCGACTCTTGCTTTGATTTCCGCAAAAAGTGCAGGGTCTGTTTTTTCAATCTGCTCAAGCACCGCCGGTGCAGAAAAGGAATAGCAAAAGTCCGGCGTTTCCTTCATCCGTTCCAAAGCCGAGCGGAAGGTTGCCGTGATGGACGATAACGCCTCATCCCATTTCCAGAGCCACACCGGGTCGTAATGGGTGTTCCCCACCATAAAAATCTGTTTCATAAGGAATCCTCCTTTTCGCAAATAAACAAATTCAGCCGAGCTAAAAAGGCTTGCTTTTTAGCTCGGCTTATCTTATTCTATAAAGGTAAATCTTAATACGGTTTTCCCCTCATGCTCCACCGTTTCATTCCACATGGAGGCAGGGCGCACCCAAAGACCGCCCTCGCCGTACAGCGCGCGGTACACAGCCATGGGCTCCAAGGTTTCCGAATGCTTTGCAAGCCCCAAAACCTCATATTCGTTTCCTTTGAAATGACGGTATTTTCCGGGTTTGATTTCCATATTCATCCCTACTTATCTTTTAAAGTTACCACCGTAACACCCGTTTCGCCCTCGCCGTATCTGCCTGCGCGATAGGATTTTACTGTGGGATGGCGGCGCAAAAATTCGCTGATGCCTGCGCGGAGCACGCCGGTTCCTTTGCCGTGTATAATCGTGACCTCATGAAGCGAAGAAAGGTAGCAATCATCCAAGAACTTATCCACCACCATGATGGCTTCGTCTAAATTCATGCCGCGCACATCGGTTTCCATGGCGGCAGTTGCCTGCTTGTTTGCTTTAAAGGTTGCCGCAACGGTTTTGGAAGCCGTTTTCTTTTCTTCCTTGGTTTCGGCACCACCGGTTAAATCGTTTAAGTTGGTCTTGATTTTCATGATGCCCGCCTGCACAAAAAGGGTGCCCTTTTTATCCGGAAGCGATAAAACAGATGCGTCGGTGTCCATGGAAACAATATGCACCGTTTGCCCCAAAGTGACCTTTTTTAAAGTTTTCACCCTCGGTCTGTCCTTCGCCGCACCTTGGGCAATCTTGTCTGCTTCTTTGCGAAGAGCTTCCCTTGCCCGCTCGCTCTTTTCCATGGCTTCTTTGTAGGCGGCGCTGGACTTGATTTCCCGAAGCTCCTTGGTCACTTCCTGCGCCTGCTTCTTGGCGCTTTCCACGATTGCCATGGCTTCGGCTCTTGCCTGCTGCATCATTTTGGTTTTCTTTTCTTCCAGCTTTTCCATTTCGCGGCGCATATTTTCTTTGAAAATCCGCGCGTCGCGGGATGCGTTTTCCGCAAGTCTTTTATCTTCTTCCGCTTGCCTTCTGCTATCTTCCAATGCCGTGATAACATCTTCTAATTTCACGCTGTCTTCCGCAATGCGGCTCTTGGCGCTTTCGATGATGGTGTCGGAAAGTCCCAGCTTTTTGGAAATAGCAAAGGCGTTACTTTTTCCCGGCACGCCGATTAAAAGGCGATATGTGGGAGAAAGCGTCGCCACATCAAATTCGCAGGATGCGTTTACCACGCCTTCTGTGGACAACGCATACATTTTCAGCTCGCTGTAGTGCGTGGTTGCCGCAACGCGTGCGCCGAAGCTTCTTAAATATTCAATCACGGAAACAGCAAGTGCCGCGCCTTCCGTGGGGTCGGTTCCTGCGCCCAATTCATCGGCAAGCACCAAAGAGTTCGGCGTTACCTCGTCTAAAATACGAACCAGGTTCACGATATGAGAGCTGAAGGTGGAAAGGTTCTGCTCAATGCTCTGCTCGTCACCAATATCGGCAAACACATTGTCGAACACCGCCATACTGCTTCCCGAGGATGCCGAGATATGAAGACCGGACTGTGCCATTAAGGTAAACAATCCCAGCGTTTTGAGTGACACAGTTTTACCGCCGGTGTTGGGACCGGTGATAACCAAAGTATCGTAGGCCTCCCCCAGCGCAATATCAATGGGAACAACCCTGTTTTTGTCCAAAAGCGGATGTCTGCCGGCTTTAATGCGGATGATACCGTTATCATTTAAATCCGGCTCGGTAGCTTTTTGCTCTAAAGAAAGCTTTCCTTTACAGAAAATAAAGTCCAGCTGATACACGATAGAGATATTCAACAGAATCGGGTCTTTGAATTCAGAAACGAACACGGAAAGTTCATACAAAATCCGATCCATTTCCTCTTTTTCCTTGCCCTTTAGCTGTGCGATTTCGTTCGTCAGCTCCACAACGCTTGCCGGCTCGATATATACCGTGGAACCGGAAGCGGAGGTATCGTGCACAATGCCCTTGATTTCATTTTTATACTCCGCCTTTACGGGAACCACAAACCGGTCTCCACGCATGGTGATAATGCTCTCCTGCAAAATTTTCTGAAATTTCGTGGAGGAGATAATGGAGTTTAAGGTATCGCGCACTTTGGAGGACTGGGTTTTCATCTTTCTGCGGATGGCTAAAAGCGCAGGACTTGCGCCGTCTGCCATTTCATCCTCGGAAATGATTTTATCGTTAATCTCATCCTCTACCTGTTTAAGGTTTTCAATTCTTTCCGACAGAGCGCGCACTGAGGTTTCCTCACTTGCTTTATCCTCTGCGATATAGGATTTTAATCTTCGCGCCGTTTGCATCGCACGGGAAAGGTGCAGAAATTCTGCCATAGACATGGTTCCGCCCCGCTCTGTGCGAAGCACGCCGCCGGACACATCGGTTACCAAAAATCCGGGCGGTGTGCCGCGGCGAAGCAGAATTCCCGTAGCTTCCGTGGTTTCCTGCTGCAAGGATTTTACGGTTTCTAAATCCGTTTCCGGCTCCAGCGCCAAAATCCGATCTGCCACTTTTTCGTTCTGCGTAAATGTGGCTAAATGCTTTAATATTTTATGGAATTCTAATGTCTGATAGGTTTTCGGGTTCATAGCATCACCTGATATTTTTTAGATGAAGGGGTCGTTTTCGTCAACCTCATCCTCATCGGGTTCTTCATATTCGATGATGGGCTCATCTTCGTCCGCATATTCTAAATCCTGCGGAATTTCAATCTCCTCCGGCTGGGAGGAAAAGCTTCCCAGCTTGTGAGAAATTGTGCCGTCTTTTGCTTCCAGCGCTTTGCGAAGCGCTTCCACCTCATCCTCTTTCACGGTGGACATAAAGGTAATCCGGCAATCCTTGCCCATATCTAAAATTTCTTCTGCCTTTTCAAAATCGCCCAGCTTCAGATACACAAACGCAGTATCGTAATACGCTTCGATAAAATAAGGCTTTTTTGCCACCAGCTTATCACCATAGGTTTTTGCCTGCTCGTATCTGCCCATTTTGATATAAAGCTGAATCATGTTATCTAAAATAACCGGGTCGTCGCTATTATAGTCATAAGCTTCTTTATTGTATTCCTCTGCCTTTCTTCTGTTGTTTTTCAGAAGATACAGGTAGCCTAATGTTCCATAGGTTGTGGTGTTGGTGTAGTTTAAGGTGATTTCCTCCAGCTCATCAATGGCTTCATCGATTCTGCCGGTTTTCATCATCAGCACTGCAAGGTCTGCGCGCAGCTTACAGCGAAGGTCGGGCTTTACGTTCTGCGCCAAAAGCTTATTATAAATGGCTTCGGACTTTTCCACATAGCCTTCTCTCATCAGATAGTAAGCATACGCCTCCATCTGCCCGATGTTCATGCCGCGCTTTTCTGCTCTTTCAAACCAGGCAAATGCCTTTTCCGGATCCTTGGAATATTCCGCTTTCGCCTTGCTCACACAAAAATCAGCATACCATTTAAAATAACCGTATGCTAAAACGGCTAAAATCGCACCGATACCTGCCGCAACATGAAACCGAAACGCGGTATAGATTAAATAAACAACTGCAACAAAAAATAATAATGTCCACATAAGCTATTTCCTTTCTCAGTTCACCACACGATAAAGCTCCGACGCTCCGTCCTTCGTGGTATGTTCTTTTACGTCCAGCACTTCAAATTTGGTTACCTTTTCACCAAAATGCAGTTCTAAAATATCGCCTACCTTCACATCGTAGGACGCTTTTACCACATGGCCGTTGGCATATACCTTTCCGCCGTCGCAGGCTTCGTTTGCCAATGTGCGTCGTTTGATGATGCGGGATACCTTTAAAAATTTATCAATTCTCATATAAAAGCCCTTCTTTTCCAAAAAGGGGCAGACGAAACATCTGCCCCCAAATTTTCCTGTATCCGGTCTTATTTTGCAATAAAACCAACTTTTTTATAAACCTTGCGCAGTGTTTTGCTTGCAAGATAGCCGGCAAGCTCTGCACCTTTTTTGTATACAGATTCCACATAAGCTTTGTCAGCCTTTAAGCGCTCAAATTCCTTGTGAACAGGGTCTAATGCCGATGCAACCGCTTCACCCACGGCAAGCTTAAAGTCGCCGTAGCCCTTGCCTGCGAATTCTTTTTCCGCTTCTTCCACGGTCTGATTTGTTACCGCAGAATAGATAGAAAGAAGATTTGTGATACCGGGCTTATCGGGAGATGCCACGATTTCGCTGCCGGAATCCGTTACCGCGCGCTTGAACTTGCGGATGATGGTGTCCGTATCGTCCAAAAGCTTAATGCAACCGTTGGGGTTGGGGTCGGACTTGGACATTTTGTTTTCCGGTGTCTGCAGGCTCATGATTCTCTGTCCTACCTTGGGGATGTAGGGTTCGGGAATCTTGAAGGTGTCGCTATAGTAGTGATTGAATCTTGTTGCGATATCTCTTGCCAATTCAATGTGCTGCAGCTGGTCGTGTCCGACGGGCACTAAATCTGTCTGGTACAATAAAATATCCGATGCCATCAGCACGGGGTATGTAAATAAGCCGGCGTTGATGTTGTCTGCATGGGACTTGGACTTATCCTTAAACTGCGTCATACGGGAAAGCTCACCCATCTGTGTGTTACAGTTTAAAATCCAAGCCAGCTCTGCATGTGCGCTGACATGAGACTGGATGAACACACAGGATTTTTCGGGGTCGATACCGCAGGCTAAATACTGCATTAAAAGCTCTAAGGTTCTGCGGCGCAGGTCTGCAGGGTCCTGACGAACGGTGATAGCATGCTGGTCAACGATACAGTATAAGCACTCATAATCATCCTGCAGTTTTGTCCAGTTGCTGATAGCTCCTATGTAATTTCCCAGCGTTAAATCACCGGAGGGCTGAACGCCGGAAAAGATTCTTTTCTTTGCATTTTCCATGGTAAAACTTCCTTTCTTAAGCTACTTTGCTTTCGCTTACTACTCAATCAGTTCGCGAACACGCAGACGCGCACCGGCGCCTTCTGCAATTTTTCTGCATGCCTCAATGTCCTCTTTGGGTAAAACGTCCACAACGCTCATAATCACCTCTGGAACATAGGGTGTACAGTCTTTGGCAAACTGAATCAAAGCATCAAAGCTTTTTTCGCCGTATATGCTCTGGCAAAGTGCCTGATATTCTTCTTTATTTTTTGCGTTTAAGCTGATAGAAACCACATCGATTAAGCCCGAAAGTCTGGGCGGAACGGGCTCTGTATGCATCAGGTCTGCCTGTCCGTTGGTGTTGATTCTCACCGGCACATGATAGTGCTCCTTGATGTGCTTTGCAGCGGTGAGAAGCTCCTCAAGCCGCATGGTTGGCTCGCCATAACCGCAAAAAACAACTTCTTTATAGTTATCCGGGTTGAACCGGTCAATATCTTTGATAATTTCATCGATTGTGGGCTCATTTTCCAGCCACAGATTCACGTCCCCGATGCCGCAGTCTTTATCTCGCACGCAGAAGGTGCAGGCGTTACTGCATCGGTTCGTAAGGTTTATATATAAACTGTTTTCCAAAACATAACAAATGGTCATATTTATCACTCCAGACCGTAAAATTTTTTGCCGTTTATGAGCGTGATGTTTGCAAGCTCTTTTTCGTCCATGCCTTTCAGCTCGGCGATTTTTGCACATGTATACGCCACATTGGAAGAATCGTTTCTCTTGCCGCGGAAGGGAACCGGGGTAAGATAGGGGCTGTCGGTCTCAATCAAGAGATGTTCCACCGGAACAAACTTTGCCACCTCCTGAAGCTTCGGCGCATTTTTAAAGGTGACCTGCCCTGCAATGGAGATATAAAATCCCATTTTTATGAGCACCTTTGCCATTTCCACACTTCCGGAATAGCAATGCATCACGCCTTTCGTATATCCCACCTCACGGATGATGTCCAAGGTGTCTGCATGGGCATCTCTGTCGTGAATGATATAGGGCATTTGAAGCTCTTTTGCCAGCTCAAGCTGTTTGCGGAACCAGTATTTCTGCACGTCCCGCTCCGGCTCGTCATAGTAATAGTCAAGACCGATTTCGCCAATGGCAACCACCTTTTCGTGAGATGCCATTTGCTTTACCAGTTCTAAATCCGCATCGGTCATATTCCCGGTGTTTCCCGGATGCACGCCAACTGCGGCGTAGATAAAATCATATTTTTCAGCCAGCGCGATGCAGCTTTCAGATTCTTTGATGCCGGAGCCTACGTTAACCGCCAGCTCCACACCGGATTCGCGCACTTTTGCAATAACCGCTTCTCTGTCTTCATTAAATTTATCGTCATCCAGATGAGTATGGGTATCAAAATACATCTGTCTGTCCTCCGTCTGCCGTGTAGCCCTCGTCTTCTAAAAGGTCTTCTCCTGCCGCCGCGGCAACCGCCAAACGGTCGCACCGCTCGTTTTCAGGATGGCCTGCGTGTCCCTTCACCCAGTGAAGCTCCACGTTGTGTTCATCCAGAAGCACCAAAAGCTGCTCCCACAAATCCACGTTGATGGCAGGATCTTTTTTGTTACGCATCCAGCCGTTGGCTTCCCATTTATACACCCAACCTTCCTTGATGGCATCAATCACATACTTACTGTCGCTGTAAAGATGCACATTGCAGGTGGTGTTCAGTGCAGAAAGCCCCGCAATCACCGCCATAATTTCCATACGGTTATTGGTGGTGAGCCGAAAGCCTTCCGAAAGCTCCTTTCTGTGCTGATTGAATTTTAAAACCACACCGTAGCCGCCTTTGCCGGGGTTTCCGCTGCAAGCGCCGTCGGTATAAAGCTCAACGGTTTTGAGTCCTGCTTCAAACATTTCTTTCTTCCAAGCCTTTCGTTACAATGGAGATAAGTTTCTTGATTACGGCATTGATATCGCCTTTTGCCACAAACGCCGCGGCATTTTTATGACCGCCGCCACCGAATTCCTCTGCGCATCGGGATAAATCTAAAATATCTTTTCCCCGCAGGCTGACGCGTTTGGACACTTCGTCCTTATCTTTAATCAGAACGGAAACCTGAACACCTTCAATGGAGTTTGCCAGATTCGGCAGTTCTTCCACATCGTCGTAGGTTAAGCCGTACTCTGCCAAAAAGCTTTCCGGGCAATTCAGAACGGCAATCTTTCCGTCTTCGTAAAACTCGATTTTTTCTGCTGCTTTTCCCATAAACACCAGCTTGCTGTGTTTTACATTGTCATACAGCTGCTGGCTGATTTTTCTGTGCTCCAAGCCTCTTGCGGTAAGCGCTGCCGCCACACGGAAGGTTTCTTCCTTCACATTGGAAAATTTAAAGTGACCGGTGTCGGTAGAAAGACCCGTGAACATTGCTTCTGCCGCAATCATGGGAAAATCGGGATTGATGCTTTCTGCCAGGCGGTACACAATCTGCGCCGTTGCCGCCGCATCGCTGTCCTTATAGCAAAGCGTGCCGAAGTCCTCGCCGGAAAAATGGTGGTCAACGCACAGAATGGTTTCAATTTTTCTGCAAGGCTCTGCCAAACTTCCCAAACGGTCAAATGTGGCGCAATCCAGCACCAACGCGGTGTCGGCACCGGTGTCGGTGGTTTCGTTTCCCACCATGTAATCTGTGCCCAGAAAAGCAAACTTTTGGGGCATTTCCTTTTCCAGCCAGATAGCCGTCTCAACGCCCACAGATTCCAGCACATATTTCATGGCAAAGGACGAGCCGAAGGCGTCGCCGTCCGGGTTTAAATGGGTAAAGATGGCGACTTTTTTTGCCGCCATCAGTTTTTCTTTTATCTTATTCAGCATCGGGCTTTGCCTCCCTGTGCAAAAGCTCGTTGATTCTTGCACCGTGTGCAATAGAATCGTCATTTTTATAAATAATCTCGGGGGTGTAACGCAGGTTCAGCCGATGTCCCAGTTCGCGGCGGACAAAGCCTGCGCTTTTCTTTAAAGCCGCCAGGGCATCTGTCACCGTTTTATCGTCACCGAATATGCTGACATATACGGTTGCATACCGAAGGTCTGCCGTAACGGACACGGAAACGATACTGGTCATCATGGGAATCCGGGGGTCCTTCAGTTCGCGAACGATGTCTGAAAGCTCTCTGCGCACTTCCTCATTGATTCTGTTGATACGGTTTGTTGCCATATACTTACTCCTTTTAATCGGGGAATTATCTTGCTACTTCCACCATCTTGAAGCCTTCCACAACGTCGCCTTCCTTGATATCGTTGAAGCGTTCAATGGAAAGACCGCATTCGTAGCCGGAAGAAACTTCCTTCACGTCATCCTTGAAACGTTTTAAGGATGCCAGCTCGCCTTCGTGAACCACGATACCGTCACGAACGATACGAACCTGGGTATTACGGGTAATGGTACCGTCTGTTACATAGCAACCGGCAATGGTTCCCACGCCGGAAACCTTGAATGTCTGACGGATTTCTGCATGGCCGGTAACCTCTTCCTTGAAGGTGGGATCCAGCATACCGCGCATAGCCGCTTCGATTTCTTCGATTGCGTCATAGATGATGCGGTACAGACGGATATCAACGCCCTGACTTTCTGCAGATGCTGCCGCACCGATGTCGGGACGAACGTTAAAGCCGACGATGATTGCGTTGGATGCATAAGCCAGCATAACGTCGGATTCACGGATAGCACCAACGCCGCTGTGGATTACATTTACGCGAACTTCATCGTTAGACAGTTTTACCAGAGACTGTTTTACGGCTTCAACAGAACCGTTTACGTCAGCCTTGATAACGATGTTAAGGTCTTTAATCTGACCTTCTTTTACTTTATTGAAGAAGTCATCCAGAGTTACCACGTTATGGCTGCCCAGTCTTTCTTCTTTTGCTTTCTGTTTTCTCTTTTCAACCACCTGTTTTGCCATACGTTCGTCTTCAACAACATAGAACAGGTCGCCGCCTTCGGGTACTTCGTCTAAGCCTAAAATCTCAACAGGTACGGAAGGACCGGCTTTTTTGATTTTCTTACCCTTGTCATCCAGCATTGCACGGATATGGCCCACAGCCGTACCTGCAACCACGGTGTCACCGATTTTCAGCGTACCGTTCTGAACCAGGATAGACGCAACAGGACCTCTGCCCTTATCCAGTTTTGCTTCGATAACGGTACCCTTTGCTTTTCTGTTGGGGTTAGCCTTAAGGTCGCGCATATCAGCAACCAGGATAACCATTTCTAAAAGCTCTTCAATGTGCAGTCTCTGTTTTGCGGAGATTTCTACACAAATGGTGTCGCCGCCCCATTCTTCGGGAATCAAGCCGTGCTCGGTCAGCTCCTGCTTGATGCGGTCAACATTTGCGCCTTCTTTATCTATTTTGTTGATAGCAACCACGATGCCGACTTCAGCAGCTTTCGCATGGTTGATTGCTTCGATGGTCTGAGGCATGATACCGTCGTCCGCCGCAACCACGATGATAGCGATATCGGTTACCTGTGCGCCGCGGGCACGCATAGCAGTAAATGCTTCGTGACCGGGGGTATCTAAAAATGTCAGCTTGCGGTCGTTCACGCGCACCCGGTAAGCACCGATGTGCTGGGTAATACCGCCGGCTTCTGTGTCAATCACATTTGTACTTCTGATGGCGTCAAGTAAGGATGTTTTACCATGGTCAACGTGACCCATAACAACAACGACGGGAGAACGGGTTTCCAGCTGCTCTTCCGTATCTTCAAAGTCGTTAAAGAGGATATCTTCTGCTGTTAAGATGATTTCCTTTTCCACGATAGCACCAAAATCTTCTGCGATTAAGGATGCGGTATCAAAGTCAACCGACTGGCTGATAGACGCCATAACGCCTAACATCATCAGCTTTTTGATAACCTCTGTTGCAGGAACCTTCAGACGTTCGGAAAGCTCACCAACAGCGATTTCATCGGGAATCTTTACGGTGATGGGGCCCTGCTCCACTTTTTCTTCTTTTGCGGCTTTTGCCTTATTCTTCACCTGATTGTTGTCGCGGAATTTGCCGGCGCCCTTTTTCAGCTTCTGCTTTTTCAAGCCGTCATCTGCAACGTTCTGGGGAACCAGTTCCTCAATCACTTCGTCGTCGATTTTGTCCAGTTCCACAACGGTCTGGCGGGTATCTACATGGCGAACCTTTCTGCCGATGGGTTCATCGGATACGGGAACGGTTTCAGAAGAAGCGGGTGCTTCTGTGCCATTTTTATTTTTCTTTGCTTTCTTTTCCGGTTTCGGTGCTTCCTTCACCTTGCCGAATACGGGAACGGGATTTTTACCGTCATACGCCTGCGTTAAGCGCTCGAATAAAACGTCCAGCTCCTCCTGTTCTAAAGAGCTCATGTGGTTTCTGGTAGGAAAACCGAAACCTTTCATAAGACCGATGATTTCTTTGGAGTTAGAATCCAGCTCCTTTGCCAGTTCATGTACTCTCACTTTCGTCATAAAACGCCACCTCCGAAAATTTACCTGTCATAATAGGGCTTCTGCCCATCAGCTTGCGCTGTTATTCTACTGATTTGTGCTTTCAATCTTCTTTTTCAAAGAAGCTGCAAAGCCTTCGTCCGTAATACAGATTACGCTTTTTTCACGGTTCCCCGTAAAATGCCCTAACTCTGCTTTCGTGCCGTATACTGCCGCGTCACATTCAAAAAACTCACAGGACCGTTTGATTCTTGCCTGCGCCTTTTCCGACGTGTCCGCCGCGATAACGACCAGCCACGCATAGCCTTCCTTCAAGGCTTTCATGGTTAAAAATTCTCCTGCCTGCACCTTTCCAGCTTTCTGTGCCAGGCTGATAAAGCTTAAAATATGATTCAAGGCTCACACCTCTTATTGTTCTTTTCCGAAAAGCGATTCATAAACCTTGTCCGGCACCTTCTGACGAAAGGCGCGGTCCAAGGGCCGCTTTTGGGCTGACCTGGGATTTTCCAAACACGCCGCGCAAAGGTATGCCCCTCTGCCCTTTTGTTTTCCGGTTCTGTCTACAAAAATGCCCTCTTCATTTTTCACGATTCTGATAAGCTCTGCCTTTGCCGCTTTGGTTCTGCAACAAATGCATTCTCTGACGGGTGTATGCGTCATAGCTTATTCCTCCGGTTTGATGTCGATCTTCCAGCCGGTGAGCTTTGCCGCCAGTCTTGCGTTCTGACCTTCTTTACCGATAGCCAGGGAAAGCTGACCTGCGGGCACGATTACTCTTGCGCTGTGCTCTTCTTCGTTCACCTCGCAGCTGATAACCTCAGAGGGGCTCAGCGCCGCAGAAATAAACTGAACGGGATCGTCACTATATTTGATGATATCGATTTTCTCGCCGCTTAATTCGTCGCAAACGACCTGCACTCTCGCACCTCTGGGACCAACGCAGGCGCCAACAGCGTCCACATTTTCGTCAGTAGAGCATACGGAGATTTTAGAACGGGAGCCGGCTTCACGGGAAATGGATTTAATTTCCACTACGCCTGCATCACATTCGGGAACTTCCTGCTCAAAAAGCTTCTTTACCAGGCCCGGATGGGTTCTGGACAGAACAATCTGGGGTGCGTTGCCGGAAGCCTTTACTTCAGCTACATAGAATTTCATTCTGGAGCCGGGCATATAGAATTCACCGTTCATCTGCTCGTTAAGGGGAAGAATAGCTTCGGTATCGTTGCCAATCTGCACATCAACGAATTTACCTTCGTTTTTGGTGATAAGACCGGTTACCATAGAGTTTTCGCGGTCACGGTAGATGTTAATCACCTTATCGCGTTCTGCTTCCTTGATTCTCTGCACAACAACCTGCTTTGCCGTCTGTGCTGCGATTCTGCCGAAGGATGCAGGAGTTACTTCAAAGCTTACCACGTCGCCTAAGCTGTATCCGCCCTTGACTTCTGCCGCTTCTTCTAAGGTCAGCTCGATGTTGGGGTTTTCCACTTCTTCCACGACGGTTTTCTGCTGGTAAACTTTAATTTCTCCTGTTTCCTTGTCAATATTCACAACCACGTTCTGCGCGTGACCGTAGTTTTTCTTATAAGCCGTGATGAGCGCAAATTCGATGGTTTCCAAAAGGGATTCTTTGCTGATGTTTTTGTCTTCTGCAATCTCAGCCAAAGCGGTGATAAATTCCTGATTCATTTTTTTCAATTCCTCCAAACGTTTTTAAAACTCAACTGTGAGTCTTAACTGTGATATTTTGTCCTGCGATAAGGATATGGTTTCTTTTTCATATGCTAAGGTTACGGTGCCGTCTTTGTAATCTTCCAGCACAGCCGTAAATTCCTTTTGACCGTTTAAGGGGGCAAAAAGCTTTACGTCCACTTTCTTTCCCATGCACTTTTCAAAATGGAAATCATATTTGATAATGCGGTCAAGACCGGCTGAGGAAACCTCCAGCATATAAGCCTGGGAAATGGGGTCTTCTTCGTCCAGCTTTTCTTCTAAAGCACGGCTCACGTATTCGCAGTCGTCAATAGAAATGCCGCCTTCCTTGTCTAAAAAGACGCGGAGGAAATAATCCTTGCCTTCTTTTTTAAACTCAATGTCCCATATGCCGATGTTTTTCTCCTTTACGATGGGCGAAAGAAGCGAAAGAACCTCTTTTTCCGTTTTATTATATGCCATATTGTCACTCACCTCTCTTGGCGCATGTTATAGTCGTAAAAATTTTCGGATACAATACGAAAGAGTGGGAACTTACGCCCACTCTTTCTAACCACAATATCCACTATATACATTATAACAAATGTAGCTTAAAAATGCAAGTACTTTTCAAAACTTTTAAACATTTTCTGTAAAATTAACTAAGAATATTTGCCGCGATTGATTAATTTCTGTAACCCACTATGTAAATGTACCTCAAAACATTGCGGTCGCCGCCGGATTATTCTCTGTTTTTAGCGAAGCATTCGCTGCAGTAAACCGGACGGTCTTCTTTGGGTTCAAAGGGAACCTGAGCCTCTTTGCCGCATTCAGCACAGATAGCTGTGTGCATTTCTCTGTTCTGTCTGATGCTGTTCTTTCTTGCGATTCTGCATTCCTTGCAGCGGCTGGGTTCGTTTTCGAAACCTTTTTCAGCATAGAATTCCTGTTCACCTGCGGTGAATACGAATTCAGCGCCACAATCCTTGCATACCAATGTCTTGTCTTCGTACATTGTAAATCCCTCACTTCTGAATAAAAAAATAAATTTATTGAAAGCCGGGAAGGCTAACAATCATTTTTTTACACTTCACCTTCTAAGTATTTTTCTACTTTTTTCTTAATCCGCTGAAGTGCATTATCCACTGCCTTGGGGTCTTTTTTCATATACGCGGCGATACTCCGATAGGACATACCTTCCAGATACAAACCCAACACCTGATATTCGAATTCACTAAGGAGTGCATTGATTTCGGATGCCATGCCGCGCGCATCCTCTTTTTCAATCATAATACTCTCCGGATTTCCGTTTTTCGGGTCTTCCATGGAATCGTACCGGTTTTCTTCCTGCTCCTCATCTCCGTCACGGGAGACGGTGTGCACGGAAACATAACGGTTCAGCGGTTGGTTTTTCTTACGGGTGGAGGTCTTCACGGCAGAAATCATCTGGCGCACGATACAAAGCTCTGCAAAGGTTTTAAACCCTGCTTTCTTGTCCGATTCATAAGAGCGGACCGCTTTATAAAGACCGATTCTTCCTTCCTGAAGCAAATCCTCCTCGGCGGCTCCTGCAATAAAATAGGGACCCGACCGCATTTTCACAAAGGATTCGTACCTGTCCACAATCAGACGCATGGCAGCTTCATCGCCACGTTGCGCCAAAAGCACCAGGTCCTCATCCGTCATTGCCTCGTAGTTTACCTTTTCCGTCAAAACATTACTCAATCCTATCTTTACATGATGCATACATTCCAAAAAATATATGCACATGAATTATTATATTCTATATATTTTGCTTCGTCAAGATGCTTTTTACACGAAGCGCAAATTTTCGTTAAAAATAAACCACTACTGCCGTTCCAATTTGGTTAAAGTGCACAAAAAATAGTCCGGTACTTCCTGATTAAACTCAACATATTTGTGAGAAGACGGATGCACAAACCCCAGCTTGCCTGCGTGAAGAAGCTGCCCTGTGATGCCCTCTTTCTGCGCCAAAGTGTCTTCTTTCAAACCATACACCGGGTCACCCACAATGTGCTTCCCGATGGATTTTAAGTGAACACGAATCTGGTGCGTTCTGCCGGTTTCCAGTCTGCAACGAAGGAGCGTGTATCCACGATACCGTTGCTCCACAAAAAAGTGAGTTACGGCTTCCCGTCCGTCTTTCACGCCTGCCAGCATCTTTTTGCGGTCCTTCGGGTCTCTTCCGATGTTTTTTTCCACCGTAAGCTCTTCCCAGGAAACGCCACCATGAATCAGGCAAAGATACTCTCTGGTCACGCTGTGCTCTTTAATCTGCTCTGCCAAAGACAGATGCGCTTCATTATTTTTTGCCACCACCAAAATACCGCTGGTGTCCTTATCAATCCGATGCACGATGCCGGGCCGTATCACGCCGTTGATAGCGGAAAGGTTTCCGCCCGTGTGATACATTAAGGCGTTCACCAAGGTTCCGTCCGGATTTCCGGCGGCGGGATGCACCACCATCCCCTGTGGTTTGTTCACCACAATCACATCGTCATCCTCATACAGAATATCAATCGGGATGTTTTGCGGATGGGCATCGATAACGCGAGGTTCGGGCTTTTCCACCCGAACCTCGTCACCGGTTTTGATTTTGTATTTTTTAACGGCAGGTTCCCCGTTCACCAGCACATGCCCATCATCTGAAAGCTTTTGTGCCGCAGAGCGGGTCAGGTCAAACTGTTCTGATACAAACA
Organism: Clostridia bacterium; assembly: GCA_017396465.1. Lineage (GTDB taxonomy): Bacteria > Bacillota > Clostridia > UBA1381 > UBA9506 > Congzhengia. Next base: position 23,250 of record JAFQLU010000021.1, read on the forward strand.
CGTCAAGCCGCGTTCCCGCGTGGCTTTCCTGTGCAATCACAGCTTCCATTTTATCCTACTCCTTTTCCCCCTTGTCTGCAGGTTCCTTCTTCGGCTCTTCTGCAAAAAACACAACATAAACCGCGAGAAGAATGGCACCTACCGTGACAAAGCAATCTGCCACATTGAATACGGGGAAGTTAATCCATGTGAAATCCAGAAAATCCACCACATATCCCAGCCAAACCCGGTCTATGAGGTTTCCGACAGCGCCACCCGTTAAAAAGGTCAACGCGCACAGAATGAGAGGATGTTTCGGTTTTTTCACAAGCACATAGCCAATCAGCGCCGCCGCAACAACTGCAGAGCAAACCGACAAAAGCCATGTATAGTCTGCAAAAATCCCGAAGCCTGCTCCGGGATTTTCCACATAAGTCAGGTGGAACACACCCTCAATAAGAGGATGTGTTCTCACGTTTTGTAAATGCACTACTGCAAAATATTTCGTTAACTGGTCCAGCCCGACGATGCCGAACAGACCGAGGAAAAATGCAATCAGCAAGTGCTTAGTCCTCCTTCAGAACGCTTGCACAACGAGCGCACAGTGTGGGATGGTTGCCGTCCTTGCCAACGGTATCGCTGAACATCCAGCAACGCTCACATTTCTCGCCTTCTGCCTGAGAAACGGAAACCTTGATACCGGTTTCGCCTTCTAAAGCATCTTCTTTTGCATCAGCCAGCGGAGCAATTTCCACGCCGGATACAATGAAGTAAGTCGTCAGTTCGTCTTTTGCACCGTTTAACAGATCAGCTGCAGCGCCGTCTGCAAAGATGGAAACCTTTGCGCCTAAAGAGCTTCCGATAACTTTTGCTGTTCTTGCAGTTTCTAAAGCTTTGGAAACATCGGCTTTTACTGCCATCAGCTGATCCCATTTTGCTTCGAATGCTTCGTCATAAAGCTCGGGCATGGGCTTGGGCATATCATTCATCAGAACGAATTCTTTTTCGTCGCTGTCCACATGAGGCATAAAGGACCAGATTTCTTCTGCGGTGTATGCAAGCACAGGAGCCAGCATACGAACCAGAGCATCCAGCACCTTAAACATTACTGTCTGTGCCGCACGGCGCTCAACGCTGCCGGGCTTTGTGGTGTACAGACGGTCTTTGATAACATCCAAATAGAAGTTACTCATATCCACGATACAGAAGTTGTGGATGGAGTGCTGAACAATATGGAATTCGTAGTTTCTGTAAGCCGCCAGAACCTTTTCTACCAGCTTGGAAAGACGAATCATTGCCCACTTATCGATTTCGTTCATGTCTTTTACGTCCACCATATCGGTGTTGGGGTTAAAGTCATGAATGTTACCTAAAATATATCTTGCGGTGTTTCTGATTTTACGGTAGGACTCGGACAGTTGCTTTAAGATACCGTCGGAGATACGCATATCGGTTTTATAGTCCGCAGAAACAACCCACAGACGCAGAAGGTCTGCGCCGTATTTATCGATGATATCCTGGGGGCTGATACCATTGCCCTTGGACTTGGACATCTTGTCGCCGGATTCATCCACGATCATACCGTGAGTGATAACGGCTTTATAGGGAGCTTCGCCGCGAGCCGCGATGGAGGTAAGCAGTGAAGACTGGAACCAGCCTCTGTACTGGTCGTTACCTTCCAGATACAGGTCAGCCGGGAATCTTAAGCCTTCTTTTACGTCTAACACGCCTGCATGGCTGGAACCGGAATCGAACCAAACGTCCATGATGTCCTGTTCCTTTGTGAATTCTGTGCATCCGCATTCGCACTTTGTGCCTGCGGGCAGAATATCTTTTGCATCGGTTTCATACCAGGATGTGGAACCCTTTTCACGGAACAGGTCTGCCACAGCCTTGATGGATTCTTCAGTGATAACTTCTTTTCCGCAATCCTTACAGTAGAAAATCGGAATCGGCACGCCCCAGGTTCTCTGACGGGAGATACACCAGTCGCTTCTGTCTAATACCATGCCGGTGATACGGTCTTCACCCCATTTGGGAATCCACTGTACCTTTTTGATGGCGTCAACAGCAGCATCTTTGATATCGTCCACAGAAGCAAACCACTGTTCTGTTGCACGGAACACGATGGGTTCGTGACATCTCCAGCAATGGGGATACTGATGGATGATTTCTTCGATTGCATAAAGAGCATTTAAGCTTTTCAGCTTTTCAATGATTTTTTCATTGGATTTTTCGTAGTACAGACCGGCAAATTCACCTGCCAGCTCGTTTAAGTAACCCTTGCCGTCCACAGGAACGATAATCGGGATTTCTTTGTAGTTTCTGCAAGCAACATAGTCCTCTGCACCGTGACCGGGAGCGGTGTGTACACAACCGGTACCGGCATCCAGTGTTACATGGTCGCCTACGATAACCAAGGACTCACGGTCGATGAAGGGGTGCTGGCAACGAATCAGTTCCAGCTCGCTTCCTGTGTATTCTGCAACGATTTCATAGGAATCAATGCTGCCTGCCTGCATTACGTTTTCAATCAGTTCTCTTGCTAAAATATAGTATTCGTTGTTTGCTTTCACCAGACAGTAGGTAAAGTCGGGGTTTAAAGCGATTGCAACGTTACCGGGCAGTGTCCATGTGGTGGTGGTCCAGATCACGAAGTAGATATCATTTTTATCTACGCCGGAATCGGCAAACACGCCGTTATCCTCGGACACGCGGAATTTTACGTAAATAGAGTTTGTTTTATCTTCCTGATATTCGATTTCAGCTTCTGCCAGAGCGGTTTCGCAATCGGTACACCAGTAGATGGGCTTAAGACCTTTATAGATGTAGCCACGCTTTGCCATTTCGCCGAAGATTTCAATCTGCTTTGCTTCGAATTTGGGATCTAATGTGATATAAGAATCGTCCCATTTACCCAAAGAGCCTAAGCGCTTGATCTGGCTCTTCTGGTTTTCCACCTGAGACATTGCAAAATCACGGCAGGTGTTACGGAAGTTTACAACGCCTGCTTCGTGACGGTTAATGCCTAAAATTTCAATTGCTTTACGCTCAATGGGAAGACCGTGGGTATCCCAGCCGTGAATATAGGGAGCCTTGAAGCCGTCCATATTCTTAAAACGTGTGATAACGTCCTTTAAGGTCTTATTGAGCGCGTGGCCCATATGCATGTTACCGTTTGCATAGGGAGGGCCATCGTGTAATATAAAGAGGGGTTTGCCCTCGTTATGTTCCATCAGCTTTTCATACATTCCCTCGCGTTCCCACTTTTCCAGGGTTTCGGGTTCTCTCTGGGGAAGGTTTCCGCGCATAGGGAAGTCCGTCTGCGGCAAATTAAGGGTCTTGCCATAATCCTCTGCCATTTGTATCTCTCCTAACTGTTTATTGTCTGAAAATATGTACGGAATACATCTGTTATGTTTCCGGAATTTACTCGTCTTCTTCCGTGATTTTCACGGGCTCAATCCGCTTGGTTTCCTGCAGTTCTTCCGGAATCTCATCCAGAAGCTGCATATGGGATGTGAGCATTGCGCGAAGCTTGGCACGAAGCATACTGCCTCTTGCTTCCACTTCTGCTAAAGCGCGGCGTTTGTCCTGAATGCGGTTTTCCGCCTCGTCTATTTTTTCTTTTGCCTGAAGCTTTGCCTCTTTCACGATATTTTCCGCCTGCTCATGGGCATTACGGAGAATCTCTTCGCTGGTTCTCTGTGCCGAAATGATAGCACTACGCATGGTTTCCTCCATGCCTTTATAGGTTTCCACGGATTCGGTCAGAATGGCATTCTGATCCTTCAGTGTGGCATTTTCGCGGTAAAGCTTGCTGTAATCCTTAATCAGTTCCTCTAAAAATTCTTCCACATCGTTGGCGTCATATCCGCGGAATGCTTTTTTAAATTCTCTGTTTTCAACATCAACGGGCGTAATCATAGGGCAAAATCCTTTCATGCCCGCAAATTTGGCACACGTCCCGCCGCGGGCGTTCGGGGTGCGTAAATCTCATATATAAGTTTTGATTTCAATTGCCAGTCGGCCTTTTTTGGTTTCTCCCATCACTTCCGTAAGCACGAATCTGCCATGATGCCGGATGGATACAACATCTCCCTCTTTCAGCTTTTTGGAGGTGTCGGTGCAAAGCGCAAAGTTCACATTTACGCCCTCCCCTGCAATCAGCGACTGTGCATCACCGCGGGACAGATGCGCCATAGCACCTGCCACAGCGTCCAGACGAAGGGATGCTACCACACTGCGTGAAAGCGTAAACGGATGCATAAGCTTTAAGGCAATATCTTCGGGGCATACGGATACCTCCACCTTGTTTCTGCCGACGGTTTTCAGCTGAAACAAAAGGTAATCTGCAATAGAGCTGTCGCACATGACAACAGCCCGGTCTTCCTCCACAAAGATATCTCCCGTCAGTTCCCGTTTGATGCCAAGGCCCAGCACAGATCCTAAGATATCCCGATGGGAAAGACCTTCCACGCCGGTAATCAGCAAAGGCGTTATAGGAAACTCGCTTTCCTGCGGCTCCATGTAATCGGGAAAAAAACCAATCATCACACGCTCGGCATCTTCGCATCCGCCAAATACCATGGTGGAAACAAAAGGAGATACCTTCACATGCGTACGGAAAACAGCCAATTCGTGAGGGCTCACAAAACGAGAAAAACGAACACTCTTATACCGAAGTACAGACTGCTCGAAATCCTCACATCGTGATACCCACTCGCGGTCGGCCGATATCACATTATTTTTCACTTTAGTTTGCGAAGGGGAATCCCTTAATCTCGTTCTGATAGTTTCCTGTTACTTCCACGTTGTGGGGAGTGATCAGGAAAATACGGTTAGATACATTCTGGATTCTGCCTGCAACACCGTATACTGCGCCGGATAAGAAGTCAACCACTCTGCGGGTTGTATCGTTGTCCAGCTTTTCTAAGTTTGCAACAACGGGCTTTCTGTTTTTCAGTTCGTCAGCCGCATCCTTTGCATCGTCAAAATTCTGGAACTGAATTACAACAACTCTGGAAGGTGCACCATTCGGAGCAGAAGATACCTTCGCGCGTCTGCTTGCAAAGGGAATAGAAGTGGGCTCTGCAACTTCTTCCTCTTCTTCCATTTCCATTTCAGCACCGGTTTCTTCTTCGTATTCTTCCTCTTCACCAATACCCATCCATTTGAGTGCTTTGTTCAAAACGTTCATTTTTTTCCTCCTATGTATTTTTTACATCTTTTTCTTACTTACTTTATATTATATAAAGAGAGCGCTGCCGATACGGACCAGGGTGGCGCCTTCCATGATTGCCTCACGATAGTCACCGCTCATGCCCATCGACAAATGTCTCATATATATATTATCGTATTTTTTTGCCCCGATGTCAACAGATAATTTCTGTAAACCGGAAAAAACTTTTCTGGTTTCAGAAGAATTCTCCATAATTGGCGCCATAGTCATCAGTCCCTGCACGCTGACGTGCTTTAAGACCGAAACCTGTTCTGCCAATCGAAATGCGTCTTCCGGCGTCACACCGAATTTACTTTCTTCACCGGAAACATTCACCTGCAAAAGAATCTGCGCAACCCTTCCGGTTTTTTCAAACTGTCTGTCGATTTCCTCTGCCAGCTTTAAGCTGTCCACCGAGTGAATCATCGAAACCTTGTCTGCAATATATTTTACCTTGTTTGTCTGCAAATGACCAATCAGGTGCCATGTGGGAGCATCCTTCAGCACCTCATATTTATCCAGAAGACTCTGAACTCTGTTTTCCCCCAGCGTACAAACACCTGCATCCATCAGCTCTTGCGCTTCTTTTGCTGTTACGGTTTTCGTAACGCCTACCAGCGTTATATCTTCCGGGTTTCTGCCGGCTTTTATCGCCGTTTCCCGGATATCCTCCAGGATTCTTTTCACATTATCTTGAATCAAACCAAAACACCTCCGTGTTTACTGGGACACGATAACTCTGCCGTCGAAAAATTCCGGTGCAGATGTTACCACTTCATCATACGCCTTAATCGGCGTTTCATTGCTTGCGGCTTTTATGATTGCTTCATGCTGGGTGCTGTAGATAACCTCAACGGGGATAAACTTCATAACGGCACCACGCTTTACAAAAAGTCCAACTGCATTTTCCTGCGTATGCAGATACTCGGTTTTCACCTTGTAGCCGGAAACGCTTTTCTTGATAAATTCCACGTTGACCACGCGATTCTTTAAAAGCCCTTCCACATATTTACCGCACTGTGCAACAACGGTTTTTTCTCCTTTTTCATTGCTTCCCGAAATATGAACTACCTTTGCCGGAATCGGCGCCAACGAAAAATCGGAGAAACGAATCTGCACACTGTCGCCCACTTCCATGGTACAAAATTCGTCCGGAAGATTCTGCGCAATGTAATAAGAATAGTTATCAATAATTTTGTATGTGTATGTTTCTTCTTCCGCCTGCGTAATCTTTCCGTTTTTTTCGCGTTTGATAATATCATTTACTTTTTCAGGCGTCATGGAAAGAATCGCTTCTTTATTCAGTTCCTTTTCAAAGCCGTCATGCCCTTCGGCAAACACGCCGGGGATATCTGCCGCCGCAACGGTGTCAATCTTACCGAGCTTTGCTTCCAGCATAGACTTTTCGGACTGAAGCTGCACCAGATCGGCAGAAAAGGTTTCCTTTTCTCCTTTGGCAACCGCTTTCTGGTCTGCCATCGTGCTGATGCGGTATTTATATTCGGAAAGAGATTCCATATTGTGCTGCGCAACCAAAGCAATCACCTGGTCCACGTCTGAAGCAATTTCACTTTCGATTTTAGTTGCATCGTTAATAAAAACAGAATTTCCTGCATTACTTTCTTCCATGGCAACAATCCGTCGGTTCACGTCTGCCAATTGGATTCTGGTTGCTTCATCTGCTGTTCCGCTGTAAACCGTGGCAAGCATTTCCCCCTTGGCAACACGCTCTTCGTCGAACACGACGAGCTCCGTAGTACCAACGGTGGGCAAGGTCGCACACAGCTCATTTTTCAGCAGAACACCTGTTCCTGCACTCACTTCTTCGATTTTATCCGTTTGCAGCATTTCCAGCGTGATACGGGTCTGGAAAAAACCACGCGCGATATTACTCACAATCAGAAGCACAAACAGGATGACAGGTATCATCCATTTGTCTTTCATATTTTATCACCTGTTGATAGCATACAATTTTACATAAGTATAACAATTTTATTTATTGTACCACACTTTTTGCGTTTTTGCAACGGATATTTCAAAAAAAGTTCAATTTTTTTGCAAAATCATTTCAAAATTGTCTCATAAAGGTAACATTTCCCGGATAGCGGGTTGACGATCCCTCCGAAAAAGAATATAATGACAATAGTTTCAAGGATAAAGGAGTAAACCTATGGACCTGATATTATATACATCCAACGCGGTGCTTCCCGTCTTTTTCGTTATCTTCGTGGGCATCGGATTAAACAAGCTGGGCTTTTTCAGCGAAACCACAAAAAATGAGCTGGTGAAGCTGGTATTTTATGTAGGAACGCCCTGCCTGCTTTTTTCCAACATTTCAGGCTCTGATCTGTCCAAAACCATGAATCCGCATTTTCTCGGCTTCACAGTGCTGGCAATTCTGGCTTTTCTTCTTTTGTGTATTCTTCTTACCTTTTTCATCAAAGATTCCAAAAAGAAAGGTGCCGTTATCCAGATCGGATACCGTTCCAACTTTGCCATTGCCGGCATGCCGATTGCGGTCAATCTGATGGACGAAGCCGGCGTTGCACTGACGGCAGTGACGCTTTCCTTTGTGGTAATTGTGTTTAATGTATCGGCTGTGGCACTTCTTTCCTATTATGGTGACGGCAAGAAAAGCCCCAAAGCCGTTCTTTCCGGCATCATCAAAAACCCGCTCATTCTCGGAACACTCGCAGGCCTTTTCTTCGCCGTTTTCCATATTCCCGTTCCCACAATGCTGGAAAAAACAATCGGCATCTTGGGAGACATTGCTTCCTGCATCGGGCTGATTGTGATTGGCGCAGAAATTTCCCTTCGCGGCTTTCAAAGAGACAAAGCGTACATTTTGTTTTCCGTATTTTTACGGAATATCCTATCCCCTATTTTTACCTGACAATAGGAACGCTGATGGGATTCCGCGGAAATCCTCTTTTGGTGCTTGCCGTTTTAAGCTCCGTTCCTGCGGCGGTGAACTGCTTTGCCATGGCAAAGCAAATGGGCGTTGATGCCCAGATAACGGCGTTCGGCGTTTCCATCACATCGTTACTAAGTGTTGTCAGCATATTTATTTCGGTCTATGTTATAAAGCTGCTTGGTCTGGCATAAAATCAAAAACGGCACTGCTTCTGCAGTGCCGCTTTTATTTTTTCCTTTTTTCTTTCC
>JAFQLU010000022.1 GCA_017396465.1 Clostridia bacterium
ATCATATCGAGTTTGACCGCAGGGAAAACATATCGATTTTGCGGTAGCAAAAATATCGAGCAAACGGAGTTTGCATATCGACAAAAGGAGAACAAAATGGAGAAGAACAAAAATCAATTAAGGGAAGAATCGATAGAATTTGCAATAGCCGTTTCGGATATATGTGATAATATAAAAGGTTGTAGTGTGTATGTAAATCAATTATTGCGTTCTTCGTCTTCTATTGGTGCGAATATACACGAGGCTAAGTATGCTCAAAGCAGGTCTGATTTTGTTCATAAACTTGAAATTGCTTTAAAAGAAAGCTCGGAAACAGATTATTGGCTTGAATTGATATATAGAAAGAATAAATTTAGTGAAGAAACATACAAAGAATGAAAGAATAGCTGCGGCATTATTCGTAGAAAACTAATTGCCTCAATTACAACTGCCAAGAATAATCAAAATAATGACGGAAACTAAATTGATGTTTGTAAAAATTTGGAGATGATGTATTATGAAATTGCTGTTTTTGTTTGGTAATGCAGCTGTTGGGAAAATGACAGTTGGGCAAGAACTTATGAAAATTACAAACTTAAGATTGTTTCATAATCACATGACAATAGAACCTGTAATTGAAATTTTTGGGAAATATGATGGTAAAGTTATTAAGCAGCTTAGAGAAGTTATTTTTAACAATTTTGCAAGTTCAAACTGTTATGGAATGATCTTTACTTTTATGTGGGCTTTTGATCAACAAGAAGATTGGGACTATGTAGAACATATAAAAAGTGTATTTGAACCATATAATACAGATTTTTACTATGTTGAGTTGGTGTCACCACAAGAAATAAGATTGCAGAGAAATAAAACAGATCATAGATTAGAGAATAAGCCTTCGAAACGAAATATAGTAGAATCTGATAAAAGACTTATTAGTGATGATAACAGATATCGCCTCGAAAGTACGGAAGGCGAAATTTTATTTGATAACTATATAAAGATAGATAATTCGAGTATGAGTCCTGATGTTGTAGCTAAAATGATAAAAGAACGATTTGGTTTTTTATAATACAATGATTAGTATGGCATCTAAATTGTACACAAATTCTACAATGAGTTTGCAAAGCAAACGCAATTCATGCCTTCGGCATGAATTGAAAATGAATGGCATTTGAATCGTTCACTGATTTTACTATAAATAAACGGATGTTATATTATAAAATTAGAGGGTGTAATGTATGAAAAAGAAATTGTTTGCCTTTTTACTGCTTTTTTGTCTGATTCTGACGAGTCCGTGTGTGTATGCGGAATATGCATCGGTAGGCTCTGCAAACTTCTCGTATGAGGTGGATGGGGATAGTATCAGGGTTACGCAGTATCAATCCATCTTTATGGACAGGTTGGAGATTCCGGAAATGATTGACGGCAAGCCTGTGACGACCATAGCCTCGGGTGCATTCTGGAATTGCTCAAAATTGAAAAATGTCACGCTGCCCAAAACCTTAAAGACCTTGGAAAGTATTGCCTTTGTGTATTGCACAGGCATCCAGAACCTGTATATATCAGACCTTGCGGCGTGGTGCGGAATGTACATTGAAAACCAAGATGCTAACCCCCTTTATTACGCCGCAAATCTGTATGTAAACGGTGTTCTGACGAAGAATATAGTCATACCCGACGGGGTGACATCGATAGGGCAGAACGCATTCAGGCAATATGAAGGCTTAGCAGAGGTAACGATTCCTGCAAGTGTAACGCATATCGGCTCGAATGCTTTTTACGAATGCAAAAACATGAAAAAGCTGCATATAACCGATATCGGGGCATGGTGCAACATAAACTTTGAAAACAAAGAAACGAATCCGATGTATTACACGGAAGGTATGTATTTAAACGGCGAGCCGGTAACACAGCTTGAAATCCCCGATGGAGTGACCTCCATCAGCGCAAATGCCTTTTATAACAATCAAAAAATGGAAACGGTTATCATTCCCGAGAGTGTGACGAACATAGGCGACAGCGCATTCGGCAAATGTTCCGGAATCAAGCGTGTGCTTTATCAGGGTGACGAAGCACAATGGGAAAATGTGACCGTCGGCAATAGCAATACCGCTCTTACCAAGGCAGAAATTGTTTTCCGGGCATCGGAGAAAACGTATAGCTTTGAAACCAATTCGGATGAAAAAATATCGGATGTGGTGGGGTATATGGTTTCTGAAGAGCCGATACCGAAGGATGAAAATAAGGTATTTTCGGGTTGGTATGATAATCCGGAGCTCAGCGGTGATATGGTTGAATTTCCTTACTGCGGTGCGGCAACAACGTTGTATGCAAAATGGAGAGAGAAAAACGGAACATCCTTTGATGAGGCCATTCCCACAGAGCTCAACCGGGATTACACCGTAACAATAGCTGAACCGAACCGGATGACATACTATAAATTGAAACCTTCCCGGACGGATGAATACAGAATTTTTTCTTCGGGAAATTTAGACACAACCGTGCAGCTGTTTACTTCAAGTCAGGAGCTGATATTAAGCGATCCGGATACCGGGAACGCTAATTTCTGTATGACACCTACCTTAAACGCAGGCGAAACCTATTATATCGCCGTCACATCCTGTACGGAAGCAGGGGCGTTTACACTTCATGTGAGAAAAAACCGCTGTACATACAAATTTGTGAAGGAAGACGGCACCACCGTTCTGGAAAGTACCGTACCCTACGGAACGGTATTGGAAGAAATACCGGCAGGCCCTGCCAAAGAAGGCAATCAGCAGTACACGTATGCGTTTGCCGGCTGGGAAGGGTATACAGATGGTTTAGTTATTACACAGGATGTGTGTTTTACGCCTAAGTATACACATGCTCTGAATCAGTACACCTACCAATTTATTGACGAAGACGGAACGGTTCTCTTGGAGAAAACGGAAGATTACGGAACAAAGATAGAAGTGCCGCAAAATCCGTTTAAGCCTTCAACTGCGCAGTACACCTATACCTTTACCGGTTGGGAAGGATATAGCGAGGGTATGACGCTGACGGAAGATGTGACCTTCACAGCGAAATATGAAAGCATCACCAATCGGTACACCTATCAATTTGTTGACGAAGACGGAACGGTTCTCTTGGAGAAAAGGGAAGATTACGGAACAAAGATAGAAGTGCCGCAAAATCCGTTTAAGCCTTCAACTGCGCAGTACACCTATACCTTTACCGGTTGGGAAGGGTACAGCGAGGGTATGCTTGTCACCCAAGATGCAGTTTTTACTGCAAACTATCACATGGCGGTAAACTGCTATACATATCAGTTTATCAGCGAAGGGAAGGTTGTTTCGGAAATCACCGCGGAATACGGAACGGAAATAAAATTACCTGCAGATCCTGTAAAAAATTCCACACAGCAGTATACCTATATCTTTTCCGGTTGGGACGGGTACACTAAGGGTATGACGCTGACAAAGGATATCACATTTACCGCTGCATTCCATTCAAGAATCAATCAATATACATATCAGTTCCGTGACAACGGAAAGGTTATTTTTGAAAAAACAGTTGATTACGGAACGGAAATAGAGCTGCCCAAAAATCCGCATCGCGAACCTACGCAGGAATACACATACACCTTTGACGGATGGGATGGCTACACAAAGGGAATGAAGATAACGGAAGACGTATCATTTATTTCCAGATACATTGCAACCGTGAATCAGTATACCTATAAATTTGTAAATTATGATGGCTCGGTTGTGAGCGAAGGTACGCGGGATTTCGGTACAGAGATACCGAATTCTCCGACTCCGACCAAACCGTCTACACAACAGTTTGTTTACACCTTTGCCGGCTGGAGTGGCTACACCTCCGGCATGAAGCTTACGGGGGATGTGACCTTTACGGCGCTTTATAATGAGGTGCTGCAAAAGTATACATATCAGTTTATTTGCGACGGCAATGTTTACCATGAAAAAACCGTCGACTACGGAACAGCCGTGCAACTGCCCGAAAATCCCGTGAAGCCGGCAACGGCACAGTATAGCTACACCTTTGCAGAATGGGAAGGTTATAACGAAAATATGGTTGTAACCGGGGATTGTATTTTTACAGCAAAATACAATGTGACTACAAATCAGTATACCTATCAATTTATGGATGAAGAAGGAAATGTTCTTTTGAAAAAGACCGCCGATTACGGCACGGCAATTACAAACGCTCCTGATGTACCCTTTAAGGGGATATCTATCATCGGTGCATGGCAAAACTACACGGACGGAATGGAGCTTACGGAAGATATCACGTTTGTACCGGTTTATACATACAAGGATTATACGATTACGATTTCCGATACAACCGAAACCACAACGGTTACCTACAACAAGGATTATCATATCCATCCTGCAGAAAAAGAAGGTTATGCGTTTGTGGGATATTTTGATGAGCCTGAAAGCAACGGAAACCGTCTGACCGATGAAAACGGGGATAGCTATGCACCGTATACGGTGGATGGAGATTCAACGGTGTACCCGTATTATGTTCCGGCGGAACAGACAGAAAATCAAATGAAATTTCTCGGTGATACGGATGTGTTTATCGGACACCCGAGCGGCATCAGATTATCAGCTGTTCTGAAAAATTATCAGGGTAACGGCTCATATTTCAGATTGACCTTCAAGCTGCCGAAGAATATCATTCCTGAAATCATAGAAAACGAATATTGGACTTCTGTAAGACACGTGTCGAGGACCGTTCAGGATGGAATTGCAGAGGTAACGTATCATTGTAATTTCAGCAAGACGGAACCGCATGACCCGATACTGGAGCTCTGTCTGAAAACAAGAGAGCCTATGGAGGCCGGCAATGCGGTTGTTAGAATTACCGATGCTTCGGTTATTGGTGAAAACGAAGAAACAATCAAAGAATACGGTGAAAAATTCGCTCACAACGTCATGCTTCGCCATCATAGCATCGATGCTATGGAAATCAGCGGCGCGGATACCGTTTTCGGAGAACTGTCGACGTATTCTGTTCATGTCACCCCGTCTTATGCGGATAAGTCCGTTACATGGTCTATAGACGACGAAACGGTTGCAACCATTGATGAAAACGGTGTGCTCACGCCTTTGAGGGAAGGGCATGCGGTGATAACCGCACGGTCTCTTCTTGATGATACCATATATGCAACCAAGCATATTGAAGTGAAGGTTATGAAGCTGGATTCCATGACCACGGATATCGGCGTGTGGGATAAGCCTTTTGATCCTTATGACGATTCTTACACAATATATGTAGACGAGAGCGCAAATGTTGTTACCATGACGGCAACTTTTACCGAAGACGGAGTGCTGCATTTCAGCGGAAATGAAGTGAAAAGTGGTGAAGGCAAGCGGATTCTTCTGAATAAAAATGAAGTGAAGACATCCTGCATTTTCAGATCGAATACAACGCTTGCATCGAAAGAATACAGCTTCACATTTATAAAGCGGAATGGAATTTATGCCAATGTCAGCGAAGATAAGTCTGTTGTTGATGTTGATCTGGTTGGTGCACCGGAAAACACCGCAGTTTTGGTTGCTTACTTTAAAAACAAAAAGTTGGTTGGCCTGCAAAATCAGATTTATGCCGGAGAAAAATTAGTATTTCACATAAACGATGATTACAGAACGTTAAAGGTTCTGGCTTGGCATAAGCTCGACCGTCCCGCGCCGGTATTTCCGGCAGAAACATTTGTGTTTGATTAAATATAACATTTCACAGAAAAGCCGCCGGCACTTTATTGTGCCGGCGGCTTCTGTTTTTTTGTGTCAGTTCAGCAGACAGATGTTTGTGTAAGAAAAACAGATTTATCTGATATTCACCGAGAAAATGCGAATCTCCTCCGCACCGTGAGTGGCAAGGGGCGTGATACGGACACCGCGGCACTCTTTTCCAATGGGGAGTCGGATAATCTGCTGATGGTTATCGGTGATTTCGGCAAAGGGGATAAAGGCTTTGCCGTCCTCTGTCAGCTCAATTTTAAGATGCTTTACTAATGTTTCGGGGGTGTGCACCGGTGTCACATCCAGGTGACGGTTGGCAAGCGTTGCCTTTTCGGGAACATGCCGTCCGGCGCCGATGGTTTTGCGGTCTAAATCCGAGTCCAGCGCAATGCGGATGCTTTCGGCGTGTGTCACCTCGGGGAACAGAACGGTGATGGTGTCGCATGCTTTACCTGTCCAGCAGTTTTCGTTTCCACCGATTTTGCGGTCGTAGCCGTTTGTAAGAAGTTCTTCGTGCTTGCCGGTGGATATGATTTCGGAAGACCTCATCAAAGAAGACGCTTCCATGGCGTTTCCGGGAAGGTAGCAGCCGTCCTCCATCAAGGTTTGTTTAAGCTCTGAAAGGTCATTTTCGTACACGCCTCTGGGGGACAAACCGTCGCGGTGGGCAAGATATGCCGCCGTTCCCACCGCCTGACCGATGGTGGCGCAGGTTGCCATCACACGGGTTGCGCTCATGGCACTGTGGGTTACGCTGATATTTCTGCCTGCAAAAAACAGATTTTGAATGTTTTTGGAATACAGGCTTCTGTACGGAATGCCAAAGGGAGAGGGTGCCGGATGGAATATGGTGGCAGGCTCTCTTGTGCGGATGCCTTCGGGGTTGTGATCGTCCATAGACCAGCCGCCGAATGCTACCAAATCCTCAAACCGGCCGCTTCCTGCAACATCGTTCTGGTTCATCACATAGTCGCCGATATAGCGACGGCTTTCTCTTTTGCCGGGCAAAAATCCTACAAAATCCAGTTCCCAGTTGTCGGCAGAAACCTCGCCGCTGTTTTTGACGTAGTCCCACATGCCGTAAGCAAGGGCTAAGAGCTCATCCCGAAGAGATTCGGCGTCGGTAATGGTGTCCTGTGTGCCGCCTAATTCTAAATACCAGAAGTTTTCGCTGGGATTATTCATGTTGCCGGAGAAGCGGTGTACAAACTCTTCTTTTGTGAATTTGTATGCCCAGTCGGGGGCAATGAAGGTGCGCTTTTCCGTGGTTTCCCGCGCCTGAATCAGGCAGGTGTTGCCCATGGTTTTTTTGTCGGCAACCTCGGGGGCAATGCTTTCGTTATACTGTGCGCGTGCCTCTCTGCCGGAGGTGTATAACGCGCCGGAAAGGGGCGCTAAAATACTGTCACCGGAGCAGTCGGCAAAGTATTTTGCCGAAACGGTGTGGTAGCACTGGGTGCTCATCTGCCACCCGGTCACGGAGGTGATGGAGCTGTTTTCCGTGGTGCAGTCCAGACAGGAGCAATTCAAAAGATAGGTGATATTTTTTTCCTTGCGGATAAATTCGTATAAAATGCTGTCCCAGATAGGAAAGGTGCGGTAGGGATTGCGATGCAGATTTTCCAGGGCAATTTCTTCCATAATGCCGGTTTCCCGATTGTTTTCACCGTGGGCACCGCACACCCACATGCGGATTTCGCCGGAGGCGTTTCCGCCGAAGAGGGGTCTGTCCTGCAAAATCACAACGGAAAGCCCGTGCCGTGCGGCAGAAATGGCGGCGCACATGCCGGCTAATCCTCCGCCGACCACGCAGAAATCGCAGGTGTGTTTTTCATGAGGTAAGCTTTGATTCATCACAAAAACTCCTTTTCGTTGACTTTTATCTGATTCTATTATATAATATTTTTAATAGCATTTCCTTGATAAAACCGTTTAAAAACTTAAAAATCCTGCAAAGGAGAAAGCTATGCTGCAAGACGTGAAGAATTATATCGACTTTTTGAAAAGAGAATATGGGTTTTCTGTCAGCATCCATGGGTGCGACCGACGAGACAATCCCATCATCAACGCACTCACGCCCTATAACATTCACCGAAACGGCTATTGCCTTGCTGTTACGGCAGACATTGTGCGCCATGGCGATTGTGTGGCGTTTCAGGATGAAATCAGAGCCTTATGCAAAAAGAATGTGTTTTACACCGTGTGCCCCTATGGAGTGGGGCAGTTTGTGGTGCCGATTGTGTATGCAGAGCGGTTTTTGGGGTTTCTTTGCGTCAGCGGATATGTGGGAAAGCGGGAGAAGCTTTTGGAAAACGGCAAAGGACACCTGACGGAAAAGGTGCCGGAAGAAGATGCGGTTTGTCTTCTGCTTCGCCCTTTAGCTGCCATGCTGGCGGTTTTGTTTACAGAAAATCCCCGGGAGGAAACAGAGGAAAGCGGCTTGTATCGCCATATTTTGTCGGTGATTCACGCAAACATCGGAAACAAGCTTACGGTGGAGGACATCGCTTGTGCCTGCCATTGCAGTAGTTCAACGGTCTCCCACACCTTCCGGAAAAAATCCGGCACAACGGTGAACCGATACATCTTAAAGCTTCGGATGGAAAAAGCAGAGCGCCTGCTTTTAAACACCGACCTTTCTGTTACGGAAATTGCATACCGAAGCGGCTTTTCCGATGCCAACTATTTCGTGTATCAGTTCGGAAAACAAAAAGGGATGCCGCCGCTTCGGTTTCGGAAAAAAGAGCAAAAGGACTAACATTTTGTTAGTCCTTTTTATATTGCTGTTCTTTTCGGTAGCGCATGGGGGACATACCGTATTTTTGTGAGAAGCGTCTGGAAAAATAGAACTGGTCACAAAAACCGTATTTTTCGCTGATTTCGCGAATAGACAGAGTTCCCTGACGCACCTCAAATTCTGTGTGAAACATCACATAATCGTCGATATATTTTCCGATGGGGATTCCCATTTCCTCCTTGAAAATTTTGTGTACGGTGACAGGGGAGATATAAAGCTCATTTGCAATTTGTTCCACGGTGAGGTTCATAGAAAGATTTTGTTCAATCACCGCCTGAATTTTTTTCAGTTTATCGGAATATCGGCTGATTTTCATTTCGCCCAGCTGTGTCAGACAACGGCAGATGAGTGCGTGTAGGTAGGAACGAATCTGCATGATTTTCAACACAGAATCCGCTCGGAAGCACTCGCGGATTAACTGAACGCCTTCTTCATCAGCAAAGGAAAGGCAGCGGTCAAATTGGGAAAACGCATCGTAGCCGTTGGGTTGTTTTAAGGAAATATGGAAAAAGATTTTAGAAAATCCGTCCTCACAGCTGTGGGAAAAGGAAATACCGGCAGGGATGATATACACATTCCCGGCGGTCATTTTCATAATCGTTGTGCCTTGGCGAAGGTATCCTACGCCATCTGTTACCAGATAAATCCGCGTAAAAGGAGAGTTCACATTTTCGGCATGCCAGGATGGGGTGAGAACAATGTCGTCAAATGTTAAAATCTCCATATTTACCATGGATAAATTTTCAAAATTTTGGTTTGTCATATAAGAATCTCCATATTTTATAAAGAATTTTCTATTCTGCTGTGTTTTATTATATGATAAAATATAAAAAAAGGCAATAGAAAATGAAAAAGAGTTTATAAAAGGAGGAAGAAATATGAAGAAAATGAAAAAAGTTTTGTCGGTTTTGCTTGCTTTGGCAGTCATTCTGACAAGTACAGTCATTGTGTTGCCTGCTTATGCAGAAAATGCAATTACGCTCAGCACAACCGACACCCACACAGTAGTGGATATGGCGGCTTTAGGGCTTCCGGGGGACTCTTATTCCATCGGAATCGGCGAAAGTTTCAGTTTTTCGCTGAATGTGCCGGAGTCGGAGGCAAGCACATATCAAACGGTCATCTTAGGCGGCGCACAAAATGATGTGGTGCAGGTAGACATCGAAGCGCAAGACGGAACCAAGGTATTTTCCAAAACGCATACCATGGTTTTAGCAGGCGGTGGTATTGTATCCGGTAAAAAAGGATATGATGGCGAAGAACAAAACGTATCGCTTTCTGCCGGAATCTATACCGTCACGATTACAAACCAGTCCTCCGGTGCTTACATACTGCAGGGCATGGAATTTCGTGATGTGGTGCTTCCTTTAGGCAACGAAAAAACCGTATTCCACATTACGGACTCTTACAGCTGGTGGGTTCCCTGGTATCATTCTGCGTTCTATAACGCAAGAACTGAACTCACATTTGCAGATGCCAAAATCGAGGGTGGCAACAAATACAATTTAGTAGTTCTGGATAAGGCGCAGAACGGCTGGATGTTTATGTCTGTTTATGCAGAAGAATCAGGACAGTATTATCTGTCTTCCTACATGGATGCCGGCAGCGGTGCTATGCAGGTGAAGGTAAACAATGGTCAGACTGTTACATTCCCGGTAGCAACTGGTTCGGGCGTGGTAAAATGTGAAACACCCATTACTTTGAATGAAGGTCTGAATCTGTTTGACATTAACACCGTTTCCGGTCAGGCAATACCGTACAATATGATAATAGAGCCGGAAGGATTGCCGGAAGAAACAGAAGCAGATATTACTTTAGATACTGAGGATTCCTATACTACGATTACACCCGCTGATTTAGGACTTTCGGGAACAACGCATTCTATGGCAAAAGGCGAAAGTCTCAGCTTTCGGATGAAGGTTCCCGAAACGGAAGCGAGCAAATATATTTCTATTATCCACTCTACGACGGTGTGCGATATCAAGATGGATATCGTATCGGAGAATGGAACGGTCGTATTTTCTAAAACACAGGGAATGTTCCGTGCGGGTGGAGACTTATTCTCCGGAATTTCGGGACATGCAAAGGATTTAGATGGTGCAGTCATAGATCTTGCGGCGGGAACATACACCGTAACCTTAACTACAACCTCAGATACGGCGTGTGGATTCCAAAGCTTGGAATTTCGTAATGTTGTACTGCCCATGGGAACCGAAAAAACGGCTTTTCATGTAACTGACGGTTTTTATCAGAATAATATGTCATGGCATACGTGTGCTTATGGAACGCCCAGCTACACAGTACCGGAAACCATCCCTGTTGTGGGCGGAAGAAATGTTTACGAATTTATGATGCATCAGGCGCAAGGTGCTCATATGAAATATTATGTTTACGCAGAAAAAGCAGGACAGTATGAATTTTCTGTTCGCAGCAATGGTACCGGTGGTTTTGCGGTGAAAGCCAATAACGACACGGCGATTACTGTAAATGATAAAGAAGCAACAACCCACGATTGGAGATTTGATACAGCGGCAGAAACCATTACGCTGAATCAGGGGTTAAATACTGTGCAGTTCTACGCGATAAACGGCGGACAGTCCAGTGTAGACTGCTTTATCTTAGAACCGGCACATTCTGCCGTGACCTTAAATACAGAAGATATACACACGGTAATTACACCTTCCGATATAGGTCTTTCCGGGGAGAACTATCCTATCCCGGTAGGAGAAAGCATCTCCTTCCGTCTGGTTGTTCCGGCATCGGAGGCAGGAACCTATCAGAATATCATTTACGGCGGTGGGCAAAACGACACAATCCAGTACGATATTACAGCGGTAGACGGAACGGCAGTATTTTCAAAAGCACACACCATGGTATTTACCGGTGGCGGATTAATTTCAGGGAAGAAAGGGTATGATGGTGCTGATGGTACAGTAACACTTGCTACTGGCAGCTATATTGTATCAATCAAAAACACCTCTGCAACTGCATTCGCGTTTGAGCGATTGGAATTGCGTGATGTACTTCTGCCTCTTGGTATGGAGAAAACGACATTGCGCATTACTGATGCATTTAATTGGTGGGTTCCGTGGTATCATGCGACAACCTTTAAAGAAGATATTGCTATTGCAACCGGCGATAACATTGTTGTAGGTGGTGACGATGCATTTGATTCCGTTGTGTTAGATAGGGCTCAAAACGGCTACATGTTTATGTCGGTAAATGCTGAAAAAGCTGGAAAATACAAGATATTTTCTCATATGACTACAAGTACAGGACAAATGAGCCTTAAAGTAAACGGTCAAACGGTAACCTTCCCCTTAGCAACAGCTGCTATGGGAGAATATGAAGCAAGTGATACGGTAACATTAGTTGAAGGCTATAATGAACTGGAAATTACCTCTGTTTCCGGTTATGCATGTCCTTATACGATTACTTTGGAACTGCAGGAGCAAACGGCAGAGGATTATGCGGAAATTACATTGAATACACAAGATACCAACACATTGGTTACGATTTCTGATATGGGACTTTCCGGTGCATCCTATTCTATCGCAAAGAATAAGAAAATCGGATTCAAGCTGGTGGTTCCGGAATCGGAAGCAAGCAAATACATTGCGATTCTGCGCGGTAACACCACAGGACCGGTGCTGAAACTGGAAGTAACAGACGAAAACGGAACAGCAGTATTCTCTAAGATGCAGGATATGACGCTTGCAAACGATACGTTCAGCGGTGTTATGGGAGAGGGCTCGGATGCAGACGGTGCGGTTATGGAACTTTCCGCAGGAACTTACACCGTAACATTGCAGAATACGTCTGACAAACCGTATGATTTTGTAAGCTTAGAACTGCGAGATGTCGTGCTTCCGTTAGGAAGCGGAAAAACTGCGTTCCATACAACAGATGCATACTATCAGAATCTGTTGTGGTGGCACACTTCCCGATTCGCAGAAGGCCAAGGTGTACCTTACGGTGCAACTGCTGTAGGTGGTGAAGTATTCTATCCCATTGTTTTCAAACAACAGAACGGTCCCGATGTTCGCTACTACGTTTACGCAGAAGAGGCGGGCGAATATGAAATCTCTGTTCGTGTCAACGGTTGCGGCGGTATTGTGGCAAAGGTAAACGATGCTACCGGTGTAACGGTTTCTCCCATGGCGGCGACAGCTTTCACAGAGTATCAGATTGATACATTTGATGGAACTGTAACCTTGAATCAGGGATTAAACACCATCGCATTTTCTTCAATTGGTACGTTGATAGAAACAAACTTTGACTGCTTTATGTTAGAAAGAGTAGAATCCATCTGGGCAGAAAGCAACGCATTATATGTAACAGACATTCAGCAAAATGCACTTTCTGTACAATGGAATGTACGTCTTGCAGGTAAAGCTTCTTCTTTTGATTTATACCAAAATGGGACATTGGTAGCAAATGTAGATGGCAACGCCAATACTTACACATTTGAAAACTTAAAACCGGCATCAAGCTATGAACTGGCGGTGAAGGCAAACATGGCAGACGGAACAAACTATGACACGGAGCGGAAAATCACAGCTTATACCGGTAATTTCTTGGCAAGAGAAAATGCCTTTTCACAGATTTCCGCAGGACGTTCTCACTTTATCGGTATCAACTTTAACGGAGAGCTTCAGTCCTTCGGAAGCAACAATTACGGACAAAGCAGTACAGCTTTCTTAGCAGAACCGAAAGCAGTAGAAGCAGGAGCAAGCAGTTCTTATGCGATTGATAAAGACGGATTCCTCTATAGTTGGGGCAGTAACTTCTTCGGACAGTTAGGTCTTGGCACGGACGATGCAACCGTCGCTGCACCCGCAAAGGTTCCCGGTCTTTCCGGTGTGGTACAGGTTGCGGCAGGAAATGAACATGTACTGGTTTTATGTGAAAACGGTGATGTATATGCCTTCGGACACAACCGTTACGGTCAGTTGGGAATCGGCAATATGAATACGATCACACAGAAAAATGCACCTGTAAAAATAGAAGCATTATCCGGAAAAGATGTTGTAAAAATTGCGACAGGTATGAACTGTTCTTATGCGATCACAGCAGACGGCACATTGTATTCCTGGGGTGCAAACTTCTTAGGACAGTTAGGTGACGGAAATGCGGCTTTGGACAACAGAGATCTTCCCAATGCTGTCACAATTTCTGGCTATAAGGTGTTTGATGTGGCAGGTGGCGGCGCACATACGGTGGCACTTTGCTATAAAGATGCCAATGGTAACGGAAGTGCCGATTCGGGCGAAGAAAAAGCTGTTTATGTATGGGGTGCAGACAGCCGTGCACAGCTTGGTTTCGGTGATTTAGGACATTGGCAGAACGCACCGAAGAGACAAACGGCATTAGATGGTCTTGACGTGGTTTCCGTTGCGTGCGGTGACGGACATAGCTTAGTGCTTACGGCAGACGGCAAAATCTATAGCTGGGGATGGAATGAAGACGGACAGTTAGGTCTCGGTACGGTGAAATACGCATTTACTCCCACAAGAGTGTATAATATTCCGAAAATTTCTGCAATTTCCGCAGGCTTTGCATATTCGGTAGCATTAGCAGAAGATGGCAGAACCTATGCTTGGGGCACCAATGTGATGCAGCAAATTACAGACAGCGCTTCTGTATTCTTTGCAAGTCCCGTAGTCATGAATCTGTCTTTGGAAAATATTTCAATTGGTGAATTGAAATTTACAAATGAAGCAGGAGAAACCAAGGACAAACCGAGAAAGGGCGGAACATATACCGTTTCTGCAAATTGCTATAATGACAGCACAGAGGCGTTTTATGGCAACGTACATGTTTGTGTATATCAGTTGTCAGGCGGAAAAACAAAGCTTCTGGGTGCTGTGCCTGTAGAAATGCAAATAGATGGAAAGAAAACAACGTTGCTTACTTCTGAAATTACTTTACCGGAAGTGACAGACAACGTAATCGTGAAGCTTTTTGCATGGGATACAAATTTGAAATCTCATTCTGATACGGCAATTGTGAAATAAGGAGGGGTGACGGATGATGAAAGGAAAAGTAATGGCTATGATTTTAAGCGGTGCTTTGGTGTTTTCGACGATGTCCACGGTAGCATTTGCTACAGAAAATATCTATGGCAAAAATCCGGAAAAAACAATTGTTTTTAATGAAGACTGCACAGACTTTGCCGGCACAAGAGCGAGCGAAGGCATCAATATGGAAAACCTGACGGCGTGGGCAGACCAGTATGTAAACACAGATATTGGTGCGCTGTTTGTGAATACACAGGCATATACGGCAAACTTTGGCGGAAACGTTGTGGAAACCTTTTGGGAAACTTCCGGGAAAAACTCCGGAATGGCAAAATATGCTGAGGCGATTTATACGGCAAATATAAACGGATTGGAATTTGACAGAATCCGTATAAACCTTTTGCGGGAACGTGGCATTTCTCCTTGGGTATCTCTCCGAATGAATGATATTCATGACTCGACAACGGCAGGGGAGGAAGATACAACTGCTACTTTTAAGAAAATGCACAACTATAACATTGGGAGCAAATCCTCCGGTAATGAGAGTTATTGTCTGGACTATAACATTCCTGCGGTAAGAACATTTGCGTATGCTATGGTACAGGACAACATTGAGCGTTATGATGTGGACGGTATAGAGCTTGACTGGATGCGGGAATGTTATGCGATCAATGATGACGCATATCGGGAAGAAACCCGGGTTGCCATCAATCAGCTTATGCGGGATATCCGTAAGCTTTTAGACTACTGGGAAGTGGAGCGTGGTCACGAAATCAAGCTGGCTGTTCGCGTGCCGGCAACCATTCATGTAGCAGAAAATTCTGCGTTAGATGCAAAAACGTGGAGTGCGGAAAAATTAGTGGATTTAGTAACCGTTACGGCTCGGTGGTCTTCTGCAGATACGGATATGCCTATAGAGGAATGGGTGAAGGCTTTAAAGACCGACTTGGGTAATAACGATATTCAGATTGCGGCAGGATTGGAACTTCTGTTCCGCTCTAATCCATATTATGCGCCAAAAGCAGATTCCATAGACACCGCAACGGGTATGGCATATTCTTACCTTTCCCGTGGTGCGGATTGTATCTATCTGTTTAATCATATGGATAGGGGGACGAAAATGTCATACTGTGATACCGATTATATCCCTATGCTGAACCAAATCGGAAAGATATCCGATATGCATGGAAAAGTGAGACGGCACGTTGTGACGTATCGTGACAAGTGGGCATCGGATGAAACACCGGTATATAGCCTGCCGGCAACCAGCAGCACAGGCTCGGATGTGGTAAACAATGTGCATGTGGGTAACATCAGCGGTGTGAAGAATAACGAAAACTATTATGTGGTTTTAGGTGCAAATCAGAATTTGGGCGGCGAAGGCGCAGGCATCATAGATGCAGCCTCCGATTGCACCGTTACAGTGAACGGAACAGCTTGTGCCTATGTGGGCAAGGCAAATGATTTGCGTGAACCCACACCGGCATCTTCGGAACTGAAATTTGACCTGGTGAAATACTCCATTCCGGCATCGGCAATGCAGGATGGTTATAACACCGTGAAGATTACCTGTGCCGACGGCACAACCCGTGAAATCACATGGGTAGAAATTTATGCAGAACCGAAAAACTGATTGTGTGGAGATACTCCTTCGGGGGTATCTCCTCAGCGTGTCGACGGTGTGCCCTGTGGGTAAAAAGTTCGACACGCTGAGGAGACTTTGAAAAAGGTAGGTATATTTGGCGAGCACAAATTCGTCGGCGTACTTCGTCAAAACAATGGTCACTCATATCGTTTTTCTTGCAAAAAACTTTATCCATTCCCATTGTTTTTCCTCTTCCCAA
>JAFQLU010000023.1 GCA_017396465.1 Clostridia bacterium
GAGACACAACGAAGCAAAAGTGAGCTTTTTACAAAAAAAGTGAACACAGCGTAGTTTGTGGCGACGCAGAGGCGAAGTTTATTCAAAACACGAGGCACAAAAATAGAAGAAATTCGCCATTTGGCGAATTTCTTCCTTGCGTTTCATTTTACTTCTATATCGCTTGCAAGTATAAAGGCTTTATTATGCACTTTTCTTGCCTCGTGTGATGTGCGCATTTTGCTACAGCCCCATTTTCATGTTCACTTTTTCTCGTTCTTTTTTCGCATTTTTCTGCCCTATGGTTTATAGGTTATTTGCCTTATCGTTGCATTTTTTGACAGCATCGATAATTGCCGAGCGGAATCCCTTATTTTCCAGCTCTGCAACGGCTTCAATGGTGGTTCCCTTAGGGGAGCATACCATATCCTTCAGCTCGCCGGGATGCTTACCGGTCTCGAGTACCATCTTCGCAGAGCCTAAAACGGACTGCGCCGCTAAGCGATACGCCACGTCGCGCGCCAAACCGTCTCTTACGCCGGCGTCTGCCATGGCTTCTATCATCATGAACACATATGCCGGACTGCTTCCCGAAATACCGATAACGGTATTGAGCATGCTCTCGGGCAGAACCTCGGTTTTTCCCACGGCGTTAAAGATAGAAAGTGCGCCGGAAAATTCTTCTTCCGAAACATTTTCCTCTTTTGCAGAAACTACGGTCATGCCTTCCAGCACCGTTGCAGGTGTGTTTGGCATCACGCGGACGATTTTCGCCTGATTTCCTAAAACGGAACGGATGCTTTCCACCGAAGCGCCTGCCACGATAGATACAAACACCGTTTTCCCCAAATCTTTTCCGCTATCCGCAAGCTCTTTTAATACAACCGGCAGGATAAAGGGCTTCACCGCCAGAACCACATAGTCTGCCGCAAGTGCCGCCGTATTTTCCGTTTCCGTGCGGATGCCTTCGTATTTTTTCAGTGCTTCGGGATTTTTGTCACACACCACAAGCTCTTCCTTCATGCTGAGCCCGGATGCTAAAACGCCTTCTAATATGGCGCCTGCCATATTTCCGCCGCCAATAAAACCGATTTTCATGTGTCATTCCTCATTTATTTTAAAATTTGCGAAATGTCTCTGGGAATCGCATTCCGCAGGTTTTTCCATACCATAATTTTCACGGTGTCTGTATCTGTCAGCTTCGTCACGTTAAGGGTTACTTCGTAAGCAGAGGGTGCGGTAACAGTGTCCACATCCACCAGCTCTTTGCCGCTGTAAACCGCCGCAATCACGGTGTCGCCCACCACATACTCGGAAGAGGGAACGGTGACAGAAACTGCAAGTTCATTCTCTGCTTTTTTGATAGCAGGTGTGCCGTAGAAGTCCATCTTAACCGGGTAGAAGGTTTTTGCCGTACCAGAGGGTTTTTCCAGCTTCACATAACGATATGCTTTTGTGCCGGACAAGTCCGTTTTCATAATCTTGTGGCTGGATACGGAAGCTACTTGAGAGCCTGCTTCAGCTGTGCCGTCTGTTGTACCAATCAGCTCTGCATCAGAAAAGTCTTCGTTGTTTGCGCCGTAGACGGTGATGCCTGCCACTGCATCGCCCTGATTGGTCTTCTCCCATGTGAACAGAGAAAGGTCATATGCTACGCCCAAATCAACCACGATGGTTGCGGTGCTGTTATATGCCACGCCGAAGCCTGCATTGCCTGCGCCGTTGTTTGCAACCACGCCTGTGCCGTTAAAGAGCTTATTGATGCTGATGGGTGTTTCGCCGTCGTCTACATACATATTTGCCGCTGTGTTTCCTAAAGAAACATGGGAATCTGCAATCACCACATTCACGGTGTAGGTTGCAGAATTCTTTCCGCTGACGGAAAGAACATCCACCTGAACGGGAATTTCATTGATACCGTACTGCACTTCCACCTGCGAGGTTAAGCTGCTCTTTGCACTTTCTTCGCCGATGGTGATTGTTGCCCCTGCGATAGAGGTAGTTGCACCGATGGTGAGCATACCGTTTTCCGGCATGGGTGCTACGATATCATAGCTTGTTACATCGGAATCAAATCCGCGCAGATATTCCTCATCCCCCGAAACGGAAAGACCGGAAAGCTTGGCATTGGAGCCATATTCACCGTTGTCGGTCAGCTTCAGGTTAGAAAGCTGTGCAATATGGTTGCCGCCTACTGCTGTTGCCGCCAGCTTCACATAATATGTTTTTCCGCCTTCCAGCACATAGGAATCAGAAAGGGTAAATATCTGCCAGGAGGAAGTCAGTGACTGCGATCCGGTTGAGCAATTGTAGGTTGTAAGTGCTTTTGCCGCATCTAAAGATTCCTCGGAAATAGCCATCTGAAATGTTGTTGCTCTGACGGTGGAACCGGTTGTTTTCTCCGTCAGCTCCATTTTGTATGCCGCAGTATAAGGCACAGAGATCGGGAATACAATATAGTTTCCTTTCCGGAAAGTAATCATAGAGCTTTTCTGATATGTTGCTGTGGAAATGTTGGTGGTAATGGATCCGGTTCCGGTTCCGTCCACCAGGTTGATTGCATCATAGATATGCGTTCCGATAGGATAATTCACAAAGGCACCGGAAACCACCTTGGAAAGCTTGGGCAGGATAAAATATGCACCGTCATTGTTGCTCAAAGAGGTTACCGCGATTTTTAAAAGGTTTGTTCCTTCCTTTAAGGTGATATAATCATCCTCGGTATATTCATTGTTGATATTATAGTTTGCACCGGCAGGAAGCACGGTCGCTGTGTCTGCAACGGTAAATGCCGTATCCCCTTCATATTTTACGGAGGTGGAAACCGTTACCGCTCTCTGTGCGCCGTACCGATGCGTTACACGGTAAAGACCTGCTTCTTCTAAATCTCCGCCTTCGCCAACCACGATAGGATAGGTGAAATATTTGCCCTGACGCAGCAGAACACTGGAGGAAGAAACAGAAGAATAGGATGTTGTGGTTGTGATGTTTCCTGCACCGTCATCGGTTTCGGTCACATCGCCCACCTTGGATTTATCAAACTTGATTGCAACGGGCTCTGCCACGGTGATATTGGCTTTTTCACCCGTTGTGGTAAACTCACCGGTAATCGGCTCACCTTTTACGCCGTACATACTTTCGGGTGTTGCCGTAACTGTGTAAGTTGTGCCTGCATCTAAGTTATTCAACGTCACGGAAACCGTTTCCGGCTGAGGAACAGTTGTAAAATCGGCACCGTAATACTGGGAAACCAGCACATCGCCCGTTTCCTTATCTGTTACGGTTACCATATGGCGGCGAACCATATTGTTGCCTGCAGTGTCCACAGTGCCCACGGGATAGCTGATGGTTGCGGAATAGTTTGCAAGATCTGTTGCTTCCACGGTTGCGCCTTCGGCGTTCACCGGTGCCGCTGTGTACTTGCTTCTTGCTTCTGTGGTATACTGAAAGCCTTCCGCGCCCTTGGTAAGGTCAATCACCCAGGGCTCCCCGATATAGGTCTGGGAGGTCATATCAATTTTGTAAATCATCACCTTGTTATCGGTGGTAACATCAATGAAAGATGTCTGATGCTGGGTGCCGCCACCCGATGTTGCGGTCAGAGGCGTCTGGAACGCCGTAAACCCTGCATTCTGGGAAATCGTCTGGGGATACTGCGCCGCAGCATGCTGATGCGCGGTCAACTGCACGATGTTGGGACGCGCCACTAAAAAGTCCACAAAATCGGTGGTGTACCGTCTGTCAATATTGGAAATACCGTTTAATACAGTTCCGATAATGGGATGGTGCAGCATCAGGAAAATAGGATGATTGGGATTATAGTCCTCGGACGCTTCAATAGCTTCGATTTCGCTCATAATCCATGCTTCATCTGTATTATAGTTTCCTGCGCTCCATTGGCAGGAATAGCTTTCGCCGCCGGATGCAATTACATGATAGCCGTTTACCTCCATGTGATAATCGAGGGGCTGCTGCATCTGGGTTTCAAAGATAGAAACCGCCTGCGCCGCTGTTTCGGTGTTGTTGTCATTCTGCATAAACTCATGGTTACCCATTGCATACGCGTAAGGAATTTCGCCTTCGTCCTTACCGTATCCGTATGTATCCAGGAGTCCGTTGATGATTTCGTAGGGGGTGTTGCTCAAAGACGAGGAAAACAGCACCACGTCACCATTCAGGCCCAAAGCATCCACACCGCCTACGGTGTTTAAGGTCTTTAACGCCTGTTCGAAATACTCTTTGTGCTGACCGTTTGCATTCACGTGCGAGTCACCAATTAAAGCGAAACGG
The DNA here is from genome assembly GCA_017396465.1 of Clostridia bacterium. Lineage (GTDB taxonomy): Bacteria > Bacillota > Clostridia > UBA1381 > UBA9506 > Congzhengia. The sequence continues at coordinate 4,270 of JAFQLU010000023.1, forward strand.
AACGCAACGCCGTCTTTGGATTTTGCGGAAACCGCATCACCTGCCGCCGCACTGACAGAAACTGTCAGGCACGCTAAAACCAGCAATGCCGCAATACACAAAGAAACCAGTTTTTTCATTGTTTTCATACATTTCTCTCCTTTGTCGGAAATTCGGAGGAAAAAGGATACCTACTATAGAAACACTCCTCCACTTGACATTATACAAAACTAATGATACAATTACAATAGCAAGAAAGTCAAATGTGGGGTGAAAATATGCCAAAAAGTGTTTTTTTAATTAATTCTTATTACGAAGCGTATCGCGATGCGCCCAATGAGTTCTTCGTTCGCCACCTGACATCCCTCAATTTAGCATCACGATCCCACTTTCACAAAAACATTGAAATCATCTGCATCAAGGAAGGATGCATTGAGCTTGAGGTGGAGCAGAAAAATACCTACACGGCATGCGCCGGTGACCTGATTTTTTTAGATGAATGGACACTGCATAAAATTCTTCGGTGCGACGAGGGAGACTATCTGTTAATGGCAATCCCCAACGCCTATTCCAAGCAATTCCGCGAAAAGCGGAAAAACCGCACCTACACCAATTTTGTGCTGAAGGACAATCTGCACGGGCTTTTGTTCGCCCTCACCTTTTCTATCTATGAATATGTCCGCGGAGACAGCTCCGTTTCAAGGCACACCGAGGAGGAGACATACTGCCTTCAGCAGTCCATCAATGCGCTGCTTGCCGAAATCTATATGCGCGCAGGGTTTACGGATAAAGACCGCACGGTACACGAAATTCTGCCTATTTTAGCATACATTTTTGACCACACGGACACCTATTTTACCATTAAGGACTTAGCGCACCGCTTCGGTTTTACGCCGCGGCATCTTTCAGGCTCCTTTAAAGAGTTCGCTGAAAACAGAACGGAGCTGAAAGACTATATCGACACCGTTCGCTTGGAACGGGCAAAAACGCTCTTAAAGCAAGGCGAATCCGTAAACGATGCCTTTGAGCAAAGCGGCTTCGGAAGCCTTCGCAGCTTCCACCGCATTTTCCAGGAATCCGAGGGCGTCACCCCGGGAATGTACCGCAAAATGCACGCAAACAAAACCGCGCAATAAGGGAAAATAATCTTAATGCACAAAAATCAGATGTGCACAAAAATCAGATATGCACAAAAATCAGATAAAGCACAAAAAGGGAACCGGATTATCGGTTCCCTGTCTATTTACGCTTCCTGGGGAGCTTCCTCTGCGGGAGCCTCCTCTGCTTTTTTAGCCGGCTTTTGCTTTTTCACCTTTTCCGGCTTGGGTTCTTTTTCGATGATAACGCCGTCCACAAACACGTTGACCTGACGCACGGAAATATCCGTCATCATTTCCACGTTCTGCTTCACAGCCTCCTGAATTTTCCAGGAGATTTCAGGGATATTGATGCCATACTGAATGGAAACATGGACATCCATATCTACAGACTTTGTTTCGTCGTCTGCATAAATTTTCACGCCGCCGGTTGCCGCTTTTTTTACCAGCTTTTCCACAAAGCTGTCTGCAACGGTGCCTAAAGCGATGCCTTTTATTTCGCTGAGTGCCTGTGCCGCAATGGAAACGATTACATCGTTTGCGATTTTAATTTCGCCGGCGCCTTCACTATTTTCTAAAATGAAATCTTTTTCAGCCATAATTGGTACCTCCTGTTTTTTGATAAAGCCAACATTTGTTACCAATATTATATCACGATTCCTGCAAAAATACAACCCTTTTTTCTCTTTTCGGAAATTTTGCAGATTTCTGATGTTATTTTTTGCTTTCCGCGACCGGTTACGGCTTGATTTCCACAATTTTCACCTGATCCGCGCGCACATTTCCGCCCTGCGACACCACATCCGTAATCACGGCGGCATCGATTTCATTTAAATTTTCCGTTGCCACCGCAACGGTGGTCACATTTTCGCCCATATATACCACGCAATCCCCGTAGCCCTTGGCACGGATGGTGTTTTCCGCCTGGGTTTCCTGCTCCGTATACTGTGCCAGACGGACAATCTGCTCCTCTGCGCCCTTTCGGGTTTCCTTATCGGTTTCGGGGGCGTTCATCAGCTCCTTCAGCATTTCTGTAGCCTCACCCCGCTTTTTTTCCCGTTCGGTGCGGGCGTTGGCAAAATATTCTGCCGAGGGTGCTTTGTCGTTGTTGGTCACGCCGGCTTCTGCCTCATTTTGCGCACTTTGTTCCGTCTGCTGCTCCCCTGCGTTATCCCCGGAGGAGTTCACCATTTTTGCCTCACCCAGCCGCTTGGATGCCTCCTGATACATCACTGCAACCCCCGGGTCTGCCTCACTTTCCGAAAGTGACAGATTCAGATACCCGGCAATTCCGATGAGCAGAATCAAGGAAAGCGCCGCCACCTGGCGCTTGCGCACCACCAGCATTTTGTTTTTTCCCGATTTCTCCCGTTTTTCCTTCACCGTTTTTGTGTGTTTTCCCTGTTTCATACCGTTTCCCCTTTCCCTTATTTTCTGATTAAAACCTCAATTCTGTGAGCCGGAACGCCCAATACGGCACGGACCGCCTCTATCACTTCAGCGCGCACCGCGGCGTCCTCCGCCCCCTGCGCGATAACCAAAGCCCCCTCCGCTTCGGGAAGGTATTTTTGCTCCACCAGCGGCGTCTGTGTACCGCTTCCGCTGTTTTTCAGAACATAGCTTTCCGTTATCTTTTCCGTATCTTTTGTCCGACTCTCCTCCCCGTCGGCGGCAAAATGGGTTCTGCCCTCATCGCGGAACAGAATCATCACCTCCGCCTTGCCCACACCGCGGACAGAGGACAGCATGTCAGAAAGCCTTTTTTCCGTTTCCCGGCGGTACACCGCCACATCCGGTGCGACTTCCTCTTTCGTTTCCGGCTTCTTTGACGGAACGAGAAGCAGTCCGATCCCTACCATACATATGAGGGCAAGCAGTCCGATATGCCTGTTTTGTCCCTTTTTTCCGGTTGTTTCACCAGACTCTTTTTTCACACATTGCGTCAAAAACCGTTCCAGTTTCTCCTTCATTCCTCCACCACCTTATCCCTTGAAATTGCAAGGAAGTCTTCCACCACCTGCGCCGCGGCAGAAGA
>JAFQLU010000024.1 GCA_017396465.1 Clostridia bacterium
TGCAATTGTTTGAAAACTACCTCTCCCATCTAAGTATTCTTGTACTACCTTTCTCTTAAATTCAAAACTATATTTTGCCACGAAAAAACCGACCTCCCAATCGTTAGATTTTTGGTCTAACTTTTGGGGGTCGGTTCATTTTTCGACACGCTTTTTGTTATGCTGTTTTTTCCGCCATTTTCGGTTTTAATTTTTTGTGATACCACCAAACGTACGCCACAATCAAAGGAATCGTTGCTAAAATCCATGTTGCCGATTCTGCAACGCATATCATATTAATGCTTTGATATTTTCCTGCAAGATAGGCAAATAAAGAGCGGGTGATAAGCTCCTGACCGCAGGCAAGCACAGGTACAATAGATAGACCGATACTGTTTAAGGTGTTTCTGTACGGCTCAATGAGGCAAACCACCATAAAGCCGGGAATCAGGAAGTATCTATAGTATTCTGCAAAGGCAACCATTTCCTCCGCATGGGCGCTGTCTCCGCCGACAAACAGAAGAATAAACCACTTCACAAAGAAAAACATAAGAAGAGAATATACAGCCGCCGATACAATGTTCATCGCCAATGCTTTTTTGATTCCCGAATGAATCCGCTCCGGCTTCCCTGCTCCTATATTCTGATTGCAATAGGTCAGCATTGCAGCACCGACCGAGGCAAATGCACCAAACATAATGGAGTTGCAACGGCTGACTGCGGAGAAGCTGGCAATGACCGCCGTGCCGAACAGGTTTCTTGCACTCTGCCCAATCATACCGCCACCGGTTATCAGTGCGCCCTGCATAAACATGGGCAAACCGATTTTCAGGCAGGCTTTTGCGATAGCGCTACTGAATTTACGGTTTTCTTTTTTGATATGCAATTCGGGAAACTTTTTCCATATAACGATAATTCCCAAAACGCAGGAAATTGCCTGACAGATTACCGTTGCCCAAGCCGCCGCGGCAACCGTACGCATGAAATAAATCAGAACAAAATTCAAAATCACATTACAAAATGAGGTTGCAATCAGAATGTAAAACGGAATTTTGCTGTTTCCCATGGCACGGATAGCACCTGCCAGCAGGTTATACAGCATCAAAAATACAATACCGCTTAAAAACACGGAAATATATCCTGCGGCATCCGCCATCAGTTCTTCCGGTGTATTCATAATATTCAAAAGAGGACGATATGCCGAAAAAGCAATGATATAAAGGGCGGCAGTAATGCAAAACATCATGATAAGGGCAACGTAGAACGTTTGCCGTATGCCCTCTTGGTCCTTTGCGCCAACCCTTCTTGCGATAATGGTTGAAAAACCGTTCATCGCAGAGCCTGCGCCCATCACCAGCATATTATATATAAATGTGGAAGTCCCGACCGCCGCTAAGGCGTCTGCCCCCAGCATTCTTCCTACAACAACGGAGTCCATAATTCCATATAGCTGCTGCAGCAAAAGTCCCATAAAATGCGGTATTGCAAACCCGATTAAAAGCGGAAATGCGTTTCCGGTAGTCATATCGTGCGTTGCGCTACGTTTCATAGCATCACACCCCTTTCCATTTACAATCTCATTATGACACAGGATATTCCGCTTGTCAATCGTTTTTCTGCAGATTAGAAAAATAAAATACGCAGCAAGGAAACATTGACATTTTATGTTGCTTGTGATAGAATAAGCTTAAAATAAAGGAGGATTTTCCCATGAAAAAATCAAACAATTCTGGCGCGAAAAAGCTCGGTTTTTTTGCTTCAGCCCGGGAGCAGATAAAAAACAAAAAAAGCACCTTTATTGTGTATACCATTCTCCGAGTTTTCGTCATCGCCTCTTTGGTCATGTCTGTTATCCGCGGAGAATTTGAAAATGTTTTCGTATGTGCCTTGGCCCTTCTGCTCTTTTTGGCACCGCCCTTTTTAGAAAAACAGCTGAAAATTGATCTTCCCTCTACCTTTGAAATCATCATTTTGCTTTTTATTTTCTCAGCAGAAATTTTAGGTGAGATACACAGCTTTTATGTTCGGATTCCACATTGGGATACCATGCTGCACACCATGAACGGATTTCTGTTTGCGGCAGTCGGTTTTTCGCTTTTGGATATGATAAACCGTAATCCCAAAATGAAATTCCAGCTTTCACCGCTATACTTGGCTCTGGTGGCATTTTGCTTCTCTATGACCATCGGCGTGCTGTGGGAATTTTTTGAATTCAGCTGTGATATGTTTTTGGAAAAGGATATGCAGAAGGACTATATTATTTCGGCTTTTTCTTCCGTGAAGCTTGACCCCACAAACTCCAACATCCCAATCCGCGTAGAAGGCATTACGGATGTGGTTGTAAACGGAGAAAGTTTAGGTTTAGGCGGATATTTAGATATTGGTCTTATCGACACCATGAAGGATTTATTTGTGAATTTCATCGGTGCTGTTGTGTTCAGCATCATCGGCTTCTTCTACGTTAAGAGTCGCGGAAAAGGCAAGTTTGCAAAACGGTTCATCCCCGTCATTGAAGGCGACGAAAATGCACCTGAATAACATATAAAAGATAACGAGGATACGGCAAACGCCGTATCCTCGATTTGTTTTGGCAGAGTGTTTTTCTGCGGATTTATTTTATTTTCCGGTCTGCTCTTTTATCTTACGATAACAATTTCTTTCACTTCGTCTTTATAAATTCTGAGGAATACGCGGCTTTCGTCCAGCTCGTCATACTGCGGAATGTCGCCTGCTTCTACCACCTTGATGGGGTTGGTTGTTTTCTTGGAATTGAACTCATATACTTTTGCGCCGTTTGTGCTGTAGTTTGCAACCTCGCCATCATTTACGGTTACGTTGATGGAGTTTGTAAATTTCTTTACAACTTTGCCGTATACTGTCACTAAATCCTCATCGATTTCGGTTTTTGCTTCTGTTGCTTTGTTGTCTGCTTCAAACAGAACGCGGATGCTTTCAATCTCGCCCTTGGCGTTGGTCTTCATCTGAATGATATCACCGGCTTTGAGGCTTTCGCCCTTTTCGTTCACCAGAACATCGTCTTCTGCTGTTACGAAGGTTTTCTTTTCACCGTCAACAAAGGCATACAGTTTCTGAACAGACAAGTTGTCGCTGTTGGTTGTGGTGGAGATTTTTTCTACCACTGCGGCAGAAGCCTCCAGGTTTGCAATGCCGTTGGAATTGGTTACCACAACAACCTTTGCTGTTAAATCCTCACCCACATCGTATACGGAAACATCGTAGTCTGTTTCATCCTCAAACAGGTCAATGGATTCTACAGAGAACTTATCCGGATCGGTCTGACCTTCGGGGATGTCGAACACAACGGTATTGCTGTTTACATTGAAGGAGCCTAACTTTTTAGAAGATTTGCGGTAAGAAAGTGTGTCCTTTGCATTTAAGGTGAACGTGGTTTTGTCTATCGCGCCGCCGCTATCTTTTGCGGTGTTTATCTGAACCAGTGTGCCTTCACCGTTTACCTCAAAGGTAATCAGCTGAGAAACCGCTTTTCCGTCTTTTTGGAGCGCAGAGAGCACTTCTTCGGGGCGGATATTGTTTTTGCCGTTGAACTTGATTTTTTCACCGGATTTTAACACCTTAACGGTTCCTGTTTTGTCGAACACCTTCAGCTGCAGGTATTTATCGAAGCCTGTGGTTAAATCTGCGTTTACCATATATGCGTAGTTGGAAGAAAGACCGCTGGTTGCATCCACTGCCGCGATGTTTCTGTCTTTATCCAGATAGAAGGTGCCTTCATCGTTTAAATTCACTTCCTCGGGATAGTTTGCGGCAATCTTGTATTCCACACCGCCGATAACGAATTTTTCACCGTGGCGTTCCTCTACTTTGCCTGTGATGCTCTCAGTTGTCACTTCCGCGATTACGATTGTACCGTCTTTACTTTTTGCAACGGATAAAACATCCCATTCCTTCAGGTCTGAAATGCCGATTTCCTGTCCGCCACGAATGATGACAAACTTCACATCTTTGTCTTCAGGATCAAAGACCAAAGAAGATTTGCCGTATTTATCTGTTACGCGGTTGCTGGATGCAATTACTTCTTCTACAACATAGTTTTCATAGGACTCAATGAATACCACATCATGCATATCGTCTCTGTCATAGTCTAATACGGTCACGCTGCCGGATACAGGCTTCAGTGCTTCCTTGCTGTAGTCGATAGCCTTACCGTTTAAGATAAACTTGGCATCCTTTTTGATTTCTACATACTGTGTTTTTTTGTCGTTTTCTTTATCTTTCCAGTAGTCAATTTTCAGTGTTTCACCTTCTGTGATGGTTTCAATGTCATCCACGCTGATTTTTACTGTTGTGTTTTTGTTTTTCTGCGGACGCACCAGAACCAAGATGTCGTCTCTGTTTTCGTCTTCTCTGACATACGCCTCTACATTGTAACCTAAAAGCTTTGTTGCCTGAGACATGGCTTTATTTGCCACCTCATACACATGCTCGCCGATGCGAATTTCGTCATCCCGCAAGGAGCTTGTGCCGGAAAGGCTGCTGTTACCGATTGCGGTGACCTGACCTGTGATAATTTCTGTTTTCAGCTCGTCATCCAGTAATGTTTTGTCCACTACCTGATAAGATTCGTCGCCACCGAAGCTGGTCTGTTCCATCTTCTTAACAGTCAGCGCATTGTTTGTCATCTGTGCCACCATGCCACGTTTTACGGCATCATCGTTGCTTGTTACTGCGTTTTTGGTGATTCCCTGCTGAGAAGCTACGGAAATATAACCTGTGGGGAATCCGCCTTTTTTCTCCGCCGCAGGACCGTGACCGATTAAACGAACCAGTACGGTTGCCGCTTCAGCGTAGGTGATGGTATCGTCGGGACGGAAGTTGCCTTCATCGTCACCGATTACGATGCCCTGATTGGTCGCTACATTGATATATCCGTTTGCCCAATGATTTTCTACCACATCGGGGAACTTTGTTTTCTGTGTGGAGCTGTCGGCAATGGCGCCTAATCCCATAGAGGTTACGGCAACCTTTGCAAACTCGGAACGCTTGATGGTATCTTCGGGACGAAAATGCCCTGTTTCTGCGTCACCAACCATAATTTCCATTGCGCCTAACACCTCAATGGCATCGGCGTATTTTGAATCCTGTGCATCGCCGGGAACTGCTGCCAGTGCATTTGCGCCAAATCCTAATGCCATGCATGCTGAAAGAACATAAGAAGTTAGTTTTTTTGCTTTAAACATGAAGATTCCTCCTTAAAATTTTGGAAAAATTTTCTGTCCTTTCCCCGATGTCGTGAGTGATGCGTCTTTTTTAAATTTTGCGAAGTCTTACGGCTTCGGTTATGTCACATTTACCAAGCGGCTCTTTGCCGCTCACACCTTATTAAACGAAAAAGAACTCAAAAAGTTCCCGATTTATGCATTGTAAATTCTGGAAATTGCATAGTTTATGTATGCCGTCGCATATACATATGCTGTATCAAAACAGAAAGGATGCATCTCTATGCCCGATTTATCTTCCCGTTATTTTGGCGCCCGAACCGAAGACGCGCCGGAATCCGATCGTGAGCCCGGTGGTTTCCGGTCCACATCTTTTACCACGACAGATTTGCCGGACTCCTCCGCTTCCAAAGAGCCGGTACCCGTTGAACCGATCTTTCCCGATAATCAAGAAATATTTGCACAAGCCGACGACAGCTTCTTTCCCGAAACAGACGAAGGCAGAATCGTCGTCCGCGCACAAACGGCGCTGGGCTCTCTTCCCGTTTCCGAAGCGGCCGTAATCGTTTCCGGAACCCGTGGCGGCGTATCCCGTATTGTCAGCTTCCAGCTAACAGACAAAAGCGGGAGAACACCGGAGTTCTCTGTTCCTGCACCTCCAAAGGCAGACAGTCAATCACCATCCGAAAGCTTGCCCTTTTCTGATTATGACATCACCGTACGGCATCCCATGTACTACACTGCCGTGATAAAGGATGTGCAGGTGTTCGGAGACGAGCTGACCATTCTTACCGCCGAGCTTACCCCTCTGCCGGAGCTGGTGAACGAAACAAATATCACAAATACCGTTGATATTCCCAGGCAAAATCTGTAACTGCAATATAAGGAGGTATCACTTTGGCTACAGAACCCTTTATACCCGAGTTTATCACCGTACATTTAGGATTGCCGTCGCAAAATGCACGGAACGTGACAGTTCCGTTTATTGACTACATCAAAAACGTTGCATCCAGCGAAATCTATCCCACCTGGCCGGAAAGCGCTTTGCGCGCAAACATTTATGCGCAGATTTCTTTTGCGCTCAATAAAATTTACACAGAGTTTTACCGCAGTCGGGGCTATGATTTTGATATTACCTCTACCACCCAATACGATCAGGCGTTTGTTCCCGGCAGAAACATATTCGGAGATATCAGCCGTGTGGTAGATGATATTTTCGACTCTTATCTCCGCCGTCAGGGATTTTTAGAGCCACTTGCCGCACGGTTCTGTAACGGCACCACCGTGACCTGCGAGGGACTTTCTCAATGGGGAACTGTTTCACTTGCAAATCAAGGGCTTCTGCCTTATCAGATTATTCAGAATTATTACGGAAACGATGTAAACATCATCACAGATGTTCCCGTAGCGCCCAATTTAGAGTCCTACCCCGGCACGCCCATCCGAAGAGGCGATACCGGGTCTGTTGTGCGAAGGATTCAGAACACCTTAAACGGTATTGCTAAAAACTATCCCTTGATTCCCAAGTTGATACCGGACGGTGTGTTTGGCGAAGCCACCGAAGAAGCCGTGGAAACCTTTCAGCGGATTTTCAATCTGATACCGGATGGCGTGGTCGGGCGTGCTACCTGGTATAAGCTGGTGAGCCTGTTCGTGGGCATCAACCGTCTGAACGAACTGAACAGCGTAGGCGATACACTGTTTGGTTTGTCTTTGGAATATCCCGATGCGGTAACAGAGGGTGATACCGGTGAAAAGGTTTCCATTCTGCAGTTGATGCTGAATATTCTGTCTGCCTACTATGACGATATTCCCGCCGTACCGCAGACAGGCTCCTTTGGGCAGGAAACGCTTCAGGGCGTTTTATCATTTCAAAAAGCATTCAATCTACCGCAGAACGGCGAAGGTGATGATCGCACATGGGAGGCAATGTATAACGCCGTGAAAGGCATTTATATTGCGGAAGAAAAAACACAGGCTTTGCCACCCGTGGAGGTTCTGCCCTATCCGGGCATGCTGTTATCTTCGGGTGCGCGCGGAAGCGATATCCGGATGCTGCAGGAGTATATTAACGAAATTTCTCTGGTTTACACCACCGTCACACCGGTAACTCCCACCGGAAACTTCGGCGCAAATACCCGCGCCGCAGTTTTAGCATTGCAGAAAGAGTTTGCTCTGCCCGAAACCGGGGTGGTGGATCGCGACACCTGGAACGCCATCACAAACGCATTTGTGCAGATTCGACAGGGAGCACTTCCTGCCTTCGGACAGTTTCAGGGATACACCATGACCGAGGGGCAGACAGACAGTGTCCGCGGTATTGAAACCAAGGAAGAAAACTTGGTTGGAAGACCGGTATACTCCGCCCAGCAGATGCTTCGAATCGTGAACTCCGAAAAGCCGCTTCCCGGCATCCCCGACGGCATATATGGCAAACAGACCACTAGCCGCGTCAGAACCTTCCAACAGGAAAACAGTTTGCCGGAGACAGGAGATATCGACAGTGAAACCTTCCGCGTTCTTCGGGATCGATACGACGAAAAAACGCGGAAAAAGAGCAATCCCACGCCGTCGGCATCTCACGGCAGAACCTATGACCAACCCGAAACCGAGGAGGATATTTTGCGCATGACACAAACCATGCTGAAAAAGCTTTCCGAAACGTACCGGAATATCCCTTCCCTTTCCGTAACCGGTCAGTTTGATACCGAAACGGACGACGCCGTTCGCGCATTTCAGGATATTTTCCGTCTGCCGCAGAACGGTCTGGACCGAAACACCTGGGAATATATCACACGAATCTATAACGAGCTTAAGGCATAATAAAAACACCGCACATTGTGCGGTGTTTTTCACTATAGTTCAATTGTTTGCCCTAAAGCAAAGGAATACAAAAGCTTTCCGATTACTTTTTTGCCGAAAATCTGTTCTGCCGCCATCCGGTAGCACTCCAGCTGCACGCTGTATTTTTCTGTCAGAATCTCTGCCTGCTCCACATGATCCGTTTTATAATCAATGATATACAGGCCATCTTCCGTTTCTGCAACACAGTCGATGATTCCCTGAAGCATAATATCCTTCTCGCTTTCAAAATCAGGAACCAGCGTATTTGCAGGACGGTGAATGCCAAACATCACCTCGCGCATCGTTTTTTGGCTTTCCAACATGATTTTGCCCGTTTCGGAAGCAAACAGCGTCGCTATGTCTTCTGCCGAAACCGCGCATGCTTCCTCTTCTGTCAGATAACCATTCTGCGCCAGGTGCTGAATCTGCCGTTTCACATGTTCCGGCGATTTCATTTCTTCGCTCAGCACAATATGCTGCATCACCGTATGGTATGCCGTACCAATCTGCGCTGCTGAGATTCCGCGTTTTAACGCACGGAGCTTTACAGGACGCGGATACAGATATACGCTGTCTTCCTCGTCACCGGACATACGCCGTTTCAACTCCGTAACCGTGATTTTGGAAGGAAGAAGCGTATCTGCCACATCAGGATATTCAAAGGTAACATAGGAAAGCAATTTGCTCAAATCCACCTTGGAAAATTGATTTTCTTCCTGTTCTTTCATTTCGTGCTCTGACACAGAATACAAATCCTTTGCCTTTCGGATAATTTCAACTTTCACACGGCTGTCATCCATGCAGATAGGACTTTCAATATCACAGTTTTTCCGTAAAAGCCCGCAATCCGGATGATTCAGCAAAGCGGTAAGTATCCAATCCAGATATGATTTTCCGGAAGCTATGGTGCTTTCCGGTATGCGTCGTTCCTTTCCTCCTCCGGTACACCCGTTCATTTTTTTCGTTATATCACTTGTTGTTCCAACCAGTATCAACTTTTCTTTTGCACGAGTCAGTGCCACATACAGCACACGCATTTCTTCTGCCTTGAGTTCCTTTTTCAGAATGCTCCTGCATGCCACCTGCGGTGCAAACGGATACGTAATTCTCAGGTTGGTGTCCACATATTTCGGACCGTATCCCATATGCATATGATACAACACACTTCTTTGCGTGTCTTTCATATTAAAATTCGTTCCGATACCATACAAAATAACTACAGGGAATTCCAGACCTTTGCTGCCGTGTATCGTCATAATCTGAACTGCATTTTGTTCCGAGCCAACGAGCTTTGCCGCTTCCATATCACCGCCCGAAGACGAATATCCGGTTAAAAAGCGGATAAAGCTGTAAAGACCTTTCAGTCCTGTTTTTTCATATGCTACAGCACGCTCGTACATCAGTCTTAAGTTTGCTCTTCGCATTTCACCGTTTTCGTTGCTTTTCTGTGCATCATAAAAACCGGTGGAATGGTAAATATCCATAACCAATTCGCTGACGCTCATGTAAGAGGCCTTTTCCCGATAATCTTCCAGCGTTTTCAGGAAATCAGCGCACACATTACCGATGCCGGAATCAGATTTCGCACAAAGAAGCATAGCCTCATAAAATGTTCTGCGTTTATCAAAGCAGCGTATTTTCGCCAAATCATCTGCAGTGAAACGGAATAAAACAGATCGCAGCACCGCAAGAAGAGGCAGATCCTGATATGGATTGTCAATCACCGACAGAAGGGATACCAGCAGGGAAACTTCACTGCTACCCAGAAAGCTTCCTGTTTTGTTAGAAAAGCATGGGATGCCTCTTTCTGTCAGCACCTCAGAAATGATAGAACCTGTGCCTGTTGTACTTCTGGACAGAACACAGATGTCACTATACCTGATGCAACGATATTCGTTATGATCGTATACCTGTACCTTGCTTTCTATCAGTTCTGCAATCTTGTTTGCGATACAAACAGCTTCCAGTTCAGCCGGCACAACTTGCTCAGCCTGCCATTGCGATTCCATGGAAGATTTTACTGCAGTTGTATCAATCAGGCACAGTTCTGTGTCCGTATCAATCGGATTGACCGCATCATCAGAAAATGTTCCTCCGAAATTCAGCTTTTCTGAATCGTCATAATCAATTTCACCGGTCTCAACCGACATAATTCGTTCGAAAACATAATTCACAAAATCCAGAATACTTTTACGGCTCCGGAAATTATTGGAAAGGATAATCTTCCGGCTTACAGCCTCCGGTTCGTTGGAAAAACTGTCCCGCTTATTCCGGAATAACGTAGGATCCGTATTACGGAAGCGATAAATACTTTGCTTGATATCGCCTACCATAAACAGGTTGTCCTCCTGCTTGATTGCAGTAAAAATCGCTTCCTGAAGTCGGCTGGTATCCTGATACTCATCAATATATATTTCGTCAAAGCTGCTGCGTATTTCCAGCGCCGTTTCCGATGGCGTTCCATCTTCTTCTGTCAAAAGATCCAGACACAAATGCTCACAGTCATTAAAGTCCAGCATATTGTGACTAAGCTTTCGCTCCCGAAGCTTTTTTTGCAAACGAATGATAATTTCCGATATACACTGCAGCAAGGGGTACATATCACGAATGGCTTTTTCCTGCTGTTCCTCCGTCACAGAGAAAAGCTCTTTCTGTATTGATGCAATTTTTTCTTTGACTTTCGTCCAGGAATCTGCAAGAAATTTAAAGTACTTGTGCTCCAGTTGTTCTTCCGCAGAATGATTGGGACGTTTTCCCGGATTATACGCACACAGCGCCTCACGCATGGAAGTATAAGTATCCAATACGGATAACTCCAACACTTCTTTTCTCTTGGCTTCCAGAAACTCTGCAAATCTGTCCAATCCGTCCGCTTCGGCAATTCCGGTCAGCATATGAATTTTTTTTGCCAGCATCTCAACAGACAACTTTGCTTCTTTTAAGATTTCTTTACACCAGACGGTTTCCGAAAAAGGTATTTCCAAACGAAACTGCTCTGTTGCATCGCGAAGCCAACCCTCGGGGTCAGGCAAGCTCATAACAAATAAATACAGACCAATCAGAACCTCGCGCAGAGGCTTGTCGTTTCCTTTGGCATTGGCATACGCCTCCAATAAATCAAGAAAACGGGTGGCATACGCCGGGTCATCATACATTTCAGACATGACCTCTTCCAGTATTTCGCCACGTAAAACAGCATTTTCCGTGTTATCTATAATCCGAAAATCAGGAGACAGCTGCGCCGCAATAAAGTTCTTCTTTAAAAGGTTGATACAAAAAGCATCAATGGTTGTAATCTGTGCTTTTTTCACCAAGGTAAGCTGTTTTGCCAAAAAAGCATCGTCCGGCTTTTCTTCTGTCATTTCCGTCAGGCTTGCAACAATTCGCTCCCGCATTTCCGCCGCTGCCGCATTGGTAAATGTAACCACCAGCAAACGGTCTGCATCTATCGGATGCTCTATGTCCGTAAGCCTTGTTATAATTCTGCCAACCAGAACCGATGTTTTACCGCTTCCCGCTGCCGCAGAAAGCAACAGATTCTGATTACGTGATGCAATTGCCTGTGCCTGTTCTTCTGTCCATCTTTTTGCCAACAAAACCGCCTCCTTATCTTTTTTTATTTTAGCATAATTCCACTTTTTTTGCAAGGGTGGTTTTACCGGAATACAAACACATGAAAAGAATATATAGCAGTGCGGTCAGCACAGGTGCTGTCGCCCCATTTAAAACAGCCTTGGAAAACAAACTGCAGGAAGCAATTCCCAGTACAGGAACGGCGGCGTTTTTTACGGGATGCAGTTTAAATTCTGATACGTACAAAAGACGTGTGATGCTCAAAAAAGCATTTACCATCTCCGTGATATAGATAATCATGACGTATCCCGTTATGCCATACGCCGGGAGCAGAAAAAACATCAGAAGAACAGCCAGCGCCGAATCGGCAATGTTGTAGCCCATGGAATACACCTGTTGATTCAGACCTTTCAGTACCGCGTCCACCACGCCATCGGCATACATCACAATAGCCAGCGGTGCAATCAGGCGGATGTAATACGCAACCTCCCGACTTCTGTATACTGCTGTACCGATTTCCTCTGAAAAGAAAAACAAAATACCTGAACATCCAACAGAAAAAATCATGGTAATTTCTAACGTTTTTTCTATCAGCTGATCGATTTTTCCGGTTTCCCCCATTTGTCGATGCTTTGTAACCTCAGGAATTAACACGGAAGAAAACGCCTGCAGAACTGCTGAGGGAAATAAGATTAAAGGAAGGGCCATTCCGTGCACCGCTCCATAGGATGCCAGAGCCGTTTCCGGATTCCCACTATGTTTTTTCAGTCCTTTCGGAATAAACGCGTGTTCTGCAGTAGACAGCCCCGAGCGCATATAAGAGCTGACTGCAACCGGCATGGATATCTGCAGAAGCCTTCGAAAAATACTCATTCCTTTTCTTTGCTTTCCGTATCTTGCCGTATCCCTTCTATAGCATATAAACAATAGAAAGAAAGAACAGATTTCAGCAACACTGCCGCAAGCTACAATAGACACACACGCCTGCTCTACACCAAAATTTTTTCCGGAAGAAAGCAGAAGCATACATCCTCCCATGCGTATGCCTTGCTCTACAATTTGAACGAGGGCGCTTTTTCCCACTCTGCCTACCGCAGAAAAATAACCGTTCAAAGCAGAAGACATTGCAACGCAGGGCAGAGATATCGCCAGAATCCGAAGCGGAAGTACCGTTCGTTCATCCCCCAGCAGCTCCTTTCCCAAAAACGGTGCTCCTACGCCGATTCCGATGAGTGCCATTCCACCAAAAAGAAAGGCATGAACCAGCGAGCAATTCACACTCTGACGCATTCCCCAGACTCTTCCCTCTGCCAATTCTTCAGCCACCACTCTCGTCGAAGCCAACCCGATACCGGAGCAGGCAAAGGTCACCCCAAATTGATACACTGACATAACCAACGAAAATAACCCTATTCCTGTTGCGCCGATTCTGCCTGCAAGATACGCATGAAAAAAAACACCTGTTGCCCGCAGTATAAAGGAGGAGGTTGCAAGCAAAAAGGTGTTGGTCATTAGCTGATATTTCCGATGCAATATAAAAACCTCCGTATAAGTCTATATCACAACTTATGCGAAGGTTTTTCTTTTTATTCGCTTACAGGAACCTGAAGTGCTTCTGTCGCAAATACAGTTTCCAGTTCATCATTGAATGCCTTGAAGGATGCCGTTACTGTTTCAAAATCAGTAATCTGCTTTTCCTGAAGCTCTGTATCATAGAATACCATAGTATCCACAGCCTTTTTCCCGGCTCCGACAGTCAGCACAAAAAGCGGATCTACGGCAATACCGTTCACAGACACATCCTGTGCCATAACTGAAATTGTACTGTCTGTGTCATTTTCTGCGTAGAACACCAACTCCATGTCTTCGGAAAGACGGCTTTTCTGCAGAGTACGCGCAAGAATACGGACTCCCTTATCATTATAAATTTCAAAGCCGCTATCATCGTAGCTCTGCTTGTAGGATGCGGGCGCATTTGTTTCAAAATGCAACACGTCCGACGTCAGAATTTCATCGTTCATATCGTTAAAGGCTTTCACTATAAACTCAAGCTCAGCAATCTGCTGAATTCCCATTTCTCCCAACCAGCTGTTGCCGATGGCAACAGCACCGTTTGCTTCACTTTTCGCCGGAACGCTGATAAACATGCTGTCATTGGACATCATCCCGTTTACGGAAAGATTTGCCGTAATGACGTTGACCTCTTCGTCCAGATCATTTTTTACATGAATCTGAATCTTGGTAACACCTTCCTCATATGCGATTCCGGTAACATCAGCGGATAATCCGTCTTTGGAAAAATCGTCTTTTTTGGTAATTTCAGTTTTTTCAGGCTGGAACCCTTCCGTCTGCGGTGCTTCTTTTTTCACAACACTTTCCTGAACATTTGTTTTATTGCCTCCGCAAGCAGATATTGTAAAAACCGCCGCCAGAATCATACATATACAAGTTATCTTTTTCATGGTTATCTCCTTTTATGAAATGGTTATGGTCTTCTCTTTCGTAACCGGTGCCAGGCTATCATGATCCCACAGGAAAATTTTCACGGTTTCACCTGTTTCTGTTTTGGGAAGAGAAATGCTTTTTGCAGCAGTTTCTCCCGTTTTTACAGAAAACACCTCATAGTCAACATAACGAATCCTGCCGTCCGGCTGATATACAGCCAAAGACATCATCAGACTTCTGTCTTTTGCTGCGCCGCAGTATTCCGCTTTTGCAACACCTTCCGTTACAGACAATTCTGCGCTGTCTTCTTCTGTTTCATACAGCACACATTCATCCACATAAAACACATCACCTGTATAATTATTCTTAGACAAGCTGATGGTAAAGCTTGACAAGTCCAACGATGATGCATCTTTGGTTGGCAGAACATCCACTGCGCAATCCGTAAACACCTCATTTGATACAGGTTTCGTTAAAAGCACGGTTGTTACGCCGTCACGCTTCACAGACACATTCACGCTTGTGTCGGGCTTAACAGATTTCACCTTCACCGTAAAACGGTATCGCTTGGATGAATCCAAGCGCATCGTCTGGGAAATGCTGCTTCCGGAACCGCCCAACGTGATTTTTCCGCCATATGCGCCATCCGTAAAGTGCGCCGAATTTCTCTCGATTTTAGTGTTGGTATCCGGCACCCACGGCATGGCGTATGCCGTTTTGGTGTGCTCAAAGCTGCCATCTGTAATGAGATTTTCCTTTTCTGTGCGGATATGTCTGTAGGCAGGCTCAAGACCTGCATTGGCAATAATCGTCAGCGCTTCCTCGGGCCATGCGTCCATGGGACACTTTACGTTCCCCACATAGGTGTTATATGTGGTGATTTTGTCACCATCAATCCAGACCTTGTCGCCGGAATCATAAAATCTGCCGTTGGAATAATAGTTATTTCTATAGGTATTGTAGTTTGCCCGATTACTGCCGCCCTGGGTAAATCCTGCACGGATTTTCGTATCGTCTATAGAATACTTCGTGCTGGAAACGTTTTTTTCATAAACCAGCCAGCTGGAGCTGTTATCGGAATACATGGGAGATACGGTTCCATAGGTTCCCGTAAAATAGTTTTCCCGGATCATCCAGCCCGGCGTTTCTTCGTTTCCTGCGGTGGGACCTAAATGATAAAAGTTTCCGCCGTCATCAATACCGGCTGTTAAAACATCACGAACGATATTATAAGACAATACATTTCCGACCTCCACCTTGTCGGCTCCGCTGTGCCATCCCATGGAAATGCCGGTGTAGGTACATTCGTATATTTCGTTATGGGTAATCCTGCTATCACATAATCTTCCGCCCACGAGGCCTGCCGCGCTGGGAAAATCAAGGCCGATATTGCGGATATAGTTATTGGCGATTAAGATATTTTCATTCTTCTCTCCTGCATCTGCTTCCACGTCGGCATTGCCGCCGTATCCTTTCGCAGGGTCTACCATCAGAACGCCTGTTCCCGCCGTGTCCTGAATCACATTTCCGACGAGGCTGCAGTTTTTCACACGGCGCTCATACATAATACCCATATTGCCTGCATTTTTTATAGTACAGTTTTTGATATTCACATTCTCCACCGCGGTGGCATTTATCGTACCTTCATAGAACTTTCCTTCATGGCGACTGGCATCACTCTGATTGGAAAGATGCCCCATCGCGCCGCTGGGACGAAGCCAGGTGGTATCTGTAAACGCGATGCCGTCGAAGGTAAGGTTCTTCACGCGGTTTACGGTCGATTCGCCTTTGGCGTATACCAATTCATCCACCACGGGAACCACCGCTTTTGCCGCCTCAATATCCTCGCCTTGTCTCGGAATATAGAACACATCGCCCGTATGGCGGTTTATGTAAAATTCACCGGGGGTATCTAAAAGCTCATAAGCATTTTCGATATATTCCAAATCAGAGGTTTCTGTGACCTCAGTTTTGGAGCTGTTGGATTGAATGGCAAACTCCCACGCATAAGGGTCAAAGCTTACGGCATAGTTTCCGAGTGTTGTGTTTTCCGTTACACTTTGAACACCTACACGATAGCTGCACCATTTGCGATAATAGATAAATTCCACATCATCCAGCCGTTCCCAGTTCTGCAGTCCGGCTTCCGTTCCCACATACTGCACGCCATTTGAAAACTGCGCTCCCTCCGGAATGCTGTGTGAACGTGCGCGAATGGCTCTTTTTCCGTTGATATACAACTGTCTTGCCTTTCTTGCTCGTTCATCCGTTCCCACATTGGTTTTCCAGATGTTTTTTTCCGCATCATGCACCGTCCAGCCATCAATGCGTTTTCCGCCGCTGATAACGGGAGCTTCGCCCGGCCAGTTTTTAATTGTCAGATGCTTATCGTTCCCCAGATTGTCCGTGGGCAGAAACGTCAGCGCCGTTTTCACATCATAGGTATCCACAACTTTTTTCGCCGTGTTCGGGATATCGTTTGTCCGGGTTGTCGTGTAGCCGTAAAGCGGCTCTTCCCCATAATAAAAACTGCCCTTTAAATATATGGTTACATCCTTTGTTGCCGAAGAATGAAAGGCATCCACACGGCCTCTGGCACGCTCAATGGTACGGAAAGGGTCTTCCTCGGTGCCGGCTCCTAAATCGTCGCCCTTTTGCGCATCTACGTAAATTTCCTGCATTGAGCCGCTTGTTCCGCGAACCGAAAGCTTATCGGAATTTTTGGAACGGGCACTATCAGTATAATTTACGCCATCACCCATCGCTGTGACGCTGAACATATAATAGCTGCCGCCTGCTAACGCATGAGGCGTGAAATCGAACTCTGTTTGTTCTGTTTCCAATGTTTTGATAAATCGGGTGCCGTAATACAGACGAATATTATATCCGGATGCGTTTTCTACAGGGTTCCAGGAAGCCAAAAATCCGTTCTCCCATTTTAAACCATCAGGTGTCGATAGCGTTGTTGCCGCCAAAACCGGGAAGGCGGAGAGAAACATTATCCATACAATTGCAAGGCTCATGATGCATTTCCATTTTCTTGTTTTCACGATATCTGCCTCCTCTTTTTTCATTTCCAAACCCTAAAATATCTCATGATACATTGTATCACATTTTCCCCGATTGTGCAACCCTTTTGTCTATCAAAAAAAGCATCGGAAAAGTTAATTTTGAACCGACCCCCAAAAGTTAGACCAAAAATCTAACGATTGGGAGGTCGGTTTTTTCGTGGCAAAATATAGTTTTGAATTTAAGAGAAAGGTAGTACAAGAATACTTAGATGGGAGAGGTAGTTTTCAAACAATTGCAAA
>JAFQLU010000025.1 GCA_017396465.1 Clostridia bacterium
AGATTTATATGAAAAAAGCACTTGTGTTTTATGGTGGATGGGACGGTCACACGCCTGTGGAAACGGCAAACATCTATCAAGAAATCCTGGAGAAAAACGGATACGAGGTAACGATGAGCGACACTTTGTCCGTTTTAGACAACTACGATGATATCAAGGAATACGATTTATTTGTTCCGATGTGGACCATGGGCGAAATCGGCAAAGAGCAGTGCCAAAACATCTGCATGGCAGTGGAAAACGGCGCCGGCATTGCAGGATGTCATGGCGGTATGTGCGATTCCTTCCGCAATCATACAAACTGGCAGTTTATGACCGGTGCACAGTGGGTGGCGCATCCCGGAAACGACAAAGCAACCTACACGGTAAACATGAAAAAATGCAATCCCTTCACCGGTGATTTGGATGATTTTACCTACACCGGCGAGCAGTATTACATCCATGTAGACCCGGCAATCAATGTGTATGCCACCACAGATTTCCCCACGGTGGACGGCCCGCATGCCGCCAACGGAAAGGTTACCATGCCGGTGGTGTTCACGAAATTGTGGGGGAAGGGCAAGGTGTTCTATTCTTCCATGGGACACACCTTCCGTGATTTCGATATTCCCCAGGTGAAAACCATTATGGAACGCGGTCTTCTCTGGGCAACTAGATAAAAGGAGGACGAGTATATGAAAAATGTTGCAATTGTGGGTTGCGGTAATATCAGCGAAATTTATCTGAAAAATTTAACGGAAACCTTTCAGAACGTGTGCGTATATGCGGTGTGCGATTTAGACGAAGCAAAGGTACAGGAAAAATCGGAAAAATACGGCGCAAAAATTATGACCTTAGAGGAAATCTTAAAAGATGATGCGGTAGATATCGTTTTGAATATCACCACGCCTGCATACCACTTCGCCATCTGTAAACAGGGAATCGAAGTGAAAAAAAGTGTATATGTGGAAAAACCGCTGTCTCTTACTGTTGCAGAAGGAAAAGAGCTGGTGGAACTGGCTGAAAAAAACGGTGTACTTTTAGGCTGTGCCCCCGATACCTTTATGGGTGCAGGTATTCACACGGCTCGCAAAATTATAGACGACGGACTAATAGGTGATATGATAGGCGCAACGGCGTTTATGGTGTGTCCCGGTCACGAAAGCTGGCATCCTGCACCGGAGTTTTATTATCAGACCGGCGGCGGTCCTCTGTTTGATATGGGACCTTATTATATAACGGCGCTGATTAATCTGTTGGGTGCTGTGAAATTCGTATACGGCATGGCAAACTGCGTTCGCAAACAGCGAATGATTACCAGTCAGCCGCAAAAGGGGAAGATGATGGATGTGGAGGTGGCAACCCATGTGAACGGTCTTCTGCAATTTGAGAATGGCGCCGTGGGAAATCTCATGATGTCTTTTGATGTGTACGGCTCTCAACTTCCCAGAATTGAAGTGTACGGCACAAAGGGGAGCGTGATTGTTCCCGACCCCAACACCTTTGGTGGGGATGTACTCTTAAAGCAGAGCTTTGATAAAGAATTTCATACAGTTCCGCTGATAAACCGTTATTCGGCTAACAGCCGCGGTCTAGGTGTTTCCGATATGGCATACTGTATGGAGAATGATTCCAAAGAAAACTGCGCAAGCGGAACATTGGCTTTACACGTGTTGGAAATTATGGAAAATATCTTAAAGAGTAGTAAAGTGAAAAAAGAACTGGAGCTGACCACGACATGCGTGCGTCCCGGTATCAGTCCTATCGTTTTATAGAATGAAAAGGAGCCGAAAGGCTCCTTTTTGTGTGTCTCAATATTGACAGATATCGCATATTCCTATAAAATAAAAGAAAAGCAAGATGGTTATTTTTGTGAAACAAAAGGAATTGCAAGAATTGCCCATGGGCAGAATGACGCGATATGGACAAAACGCATATGAATTTTTTCGATTTGTCTATTGACGAAGCGTGGATTTTGCTGTAAAATAAAGATGACATCCTAAAACAATATGAGGTGCGATTATGAACGAAATTTATCAGCTATCATCATTGGAAAAAGTATTTTTACAGTACGATAAACCGGAAAAGGAGCTGGAGAAGATTTCTGCTCTGGCGAACGAACGGTTTTCTTATCAGATTGCCTATACCTATGTGCCGGACGAGCCCGACCCCAGTATTGGCTGTGACCTGAAAATCACATTGGATTCTCCTTTGAAGGATTTTATCACTCTTCGCACAGTGGAAAATATCCCTGCGGAATATGTCTGCCATCCCTGGTGGAAGGAAAATGACGATAATTTCCTGAAAACAGAAGGCGGCTTATTCCCTGACCTTTTAAAACCGCTTACAAACGATTATGTGGAAGCCGGCCAGCAGATTATGAAAAGCCTCTGGGTAACAGTGGAGCCGGACGGAAAGTTCCCTGCAGGAGAATATCCCATCTCCATTACATTTGAGGCTGAAAAAGGCGGCTATAGCTACACCAAAACTATGATGGTGGAAATCATTGGCGCCTGTCTTCCCGAGCAGACTATGAAATTTACCCAGTGGTTCCATACGGATTGCATTGCAAGTGTATACAATGTGGAAATTTTCTCCGAGAAGCATTGGGCGTTGATTGAAAACTTTATGAAAACTGCTACCCGTAACGGCATCAACATGATACTCACCCCCATCTTCACACCGCCCCTGGATACTGCAGTTGGCGCAGAGCGCCCTACGGTACAGCTGGTAGGTGTTGTGAAAGACGGTGAAAAGTACACCTTTGATTTTTCCCTGCTGAAACGGTGGATTGAAACGGCGCACAGAAGCGGCATCAAATATTTTGAAATGGCGCACCTATTCTCCCAGTGGGGCGTTGTAGCAACACCGAAGGTTGTGGCAGAAATCGGCGGCGAGATAAAACGCATCTTCGGATGGGACACGCCGGCAACCTGTGATGCTTATAAAAACTTTATGGATCAGTTCCTGCCTGCGCTGGTTTCCTTCCTGAAGGCAGAAGGCGTGGCGGAAAACACCGTGTTCCATATTTCTGATGAACCACACGGCGAAGAGCAAAGACAGAACTATATCAATGCAAAGAAGATGATTCGTCATCATTTAGAAGGCTTCACCATTATGGATGCGTTAAATGATGTGGAATTTTATAAAACCGGTGCGGTAGAATGTCCCGTTCCCACAACAGACGGCGTGGAGAAATTTTTAGAGGTTGAGGTTCCCGAGCGTTGGGTTTATTACTGCTGCGGAACCAATATAGGTCTCAGTAACCGCCTCTTTGCGATGCCCTCCTGGAGAAATCGCGTGATTGGTGCGCAGTTCTATAAATATGATGTGGAAGGCTTCCTGCAGTGGGGGTATAATTTCTATTATAGCCACCATTCCAGAGAGGTTATCAATCCCTTCCTGACAACGGATGCGAAATGTGCCTTTTCGGCAGGTGACGCATTCAGCGTATACCCCGGTCCTGACGGTGCATGGGAATCCTTAAGAATTGTGGTGTTCCACGATGCTCTGCAGGATGTTCGTGCCATGAAGCTTTTGGAAAGCTACATTGGAAAGGATGCCGTTGTGGCAATCATAGACGAAGTGTACGGAACCGATGTGAATTTCCGCACCTGCCCCAAATCCGGCGACCCGATTTTAGCGCTCAGAGAGCGTGTAAACGCAGAAATCAAAAAACATATCTGATAACAAGCGGGGGAGGCAAACGCCTCCCCCCGAAATTTTTTTTGATTTTTTGAAAAAAGTTCTTGACAAAGTGAAAATATTGTGGTATTATAGAGGAGTTGAAACGAGCGGATATGGCGGAATTGGCAGACGCGCATGGTTC
>JAFQLU010000001.1 GCA_017396465.1 Clostridia bacterium
AAAAACCAACTGTTATATTGTACTATGAAGCAAAAGAAAAATCAAGGTCTTTTTTGCACAAAAAAGTACCGACCGAAGCGTGTTCGGTCGGTACTTTATATCATAAAATGTTTCTTTCAAAATGATGCCAATAGCCTTATCAGATTCCGGGAATTTCGATGTTTTTGCCCGTTTCGCAGGATTCTTTTGCTAAAAGGCACATCAGGGCGCTTTGGATGCCTTCGCCTAAATAAGATTTCGTTTCGATTCCTTTAATCTGCTTGTAGTAAAGCTCGGCTAATTTTTCGTCGCCACCGAAGTGACCGCCGCCACCGGAGAAGGAATAGGTTTCTACGCAGTCTGTGTGGTGGGGATACACTTTGATTTCGCTCTTGTACCAATCAAATTCCAAAGTGCCTTTAAAGCCGTAGAACCGTGCGCCGCGGCGTGCCGCCTTGTGGCGCGCGAAGAAGTTCTGCGAATAGCTCACGATGGTGCCCTTTTGGTATTTCAGCAGAGCACTTCCGCAGTCTTCGTTTCCGGTGTCCACCGCAAAGCAACACATATCACCGTATGCGCTGTCCTGGCATTCCCGCTCCAGCACATAGGGGCTTTCGATGCAGGTTTTATATTTTTTACAATCTACGCATTTGAGGCCTGCAGGCATGTCGCCCTTGAAAATTTTTCTTACCCAACGGGCAAAAACTTCGTCTGCCTTGTCGCCTAAAATGTAGTTGATATAGTCAAAGTCATGGGTGGCTTTCTGAAGCCATAAGCCGTTGGACTCGGATTCGTCTCTGTACCAACGGTGGAAATAGCATCTGCCGTAAGGCACATCGTTAAAGGCTTCTACCTGCCACACGTCACCGATTTTTCCGCCGTCAATCAGTTCTTTAGAAAAGGTGGAAAGCTTGGAAAAACGCAGGGGGAAGGACACAACCACCATGGGATTGTATTTTTTTTCTGCTTCAGCCAAACGGCGCAAATCCTCCATAGAGGTGGAAACCGGTTTTTCTAAGAAAATCGGCACGCCTTTTTTCATAGCCAAAATGGCATATTTGGTGTGACTGCTGCAACGGGTTCCAATCATAATGCCGTCGATATCCGCTTTTTCCACCAACTCTTCCGCCGTATCGTACCAGTTGATATTTTCGGCATATCCGCTGTCTTTTTTTGCGATTTCTTCTTCGACCAATGCACGGTGCGTGTCGAACACATCGGTAATCACAAACTCATCACTATATTTTAAAAGAGACGGCATCACGCCGTTTCTGATTCTGTTTCCTAATCCGATTACGCCTAATTTAATCATGATGTTTCTCCTTTTTTGTTGGGATAAAAAATTGCAGGGGAACATTTTTGTTCCCCTGCAGAAAGCTCATTTTAACATCAAACTTTAAAATTTACGCCTGTGTCAGCATCTTCCGGGGGAACTTCTTTGAATTCAAAGTCTTTACCGGGCAGGATAGCATTCAGAACGATACCTGCGATAGATGCAACTGCCAAAGCAGAAAGGGAAATGGTAAGAGAACCGATGGCAAAGGTTACGGAACCTAAACCTAAAGCGCAAACTAAGATGATAGCTGCAACGATTAAGTTACGGCTCTTGGTGAAATCAACCTGATTTTCAACCACGTTTCTCACACCGATAGCGGAAATCATACCGTACAGAACGAAGGAGATACCGCCGATAACCGCTGTGGGGATAACGTTAACCAAAGCGGCAAATTTGGGGGAGAAGGATAAGATAACTGCAAAGATAGCCGCCAGGCGGATCACTCTGGGGTCATATACTTTAGACAACGCTAAAACACCTGTGTTTTCGCCGTATGTAGTGTTAGCAGGGCCACCGAAGATCGCAGATAAAGAGGTTGCTAAACCGTCGCCCAGTAAGGTTCTGTGCAGACCGGGGTCAGCAATGTAGTTCTTGCCAACGGTGGAGGAAATAGCGGAAATATCGCCGATGTGTTCCATCATGGTTGCCAAAGAAATGGGAACGATAGCAATAACAGAACTTACAACCAAAGAAGTGTTGCTCCAGTCGATACCGCCGAATACTGTGCCGTTCCATTTTATGGGGATGCCGATCCAAGCGGCTGTTTTCAGCTGCTCTAAAGCACCTGCAGAGAAGAGCTGCAGCTTGGGGTTGCCTGCAAGAGCGATAACGGCGTTGCCGTTGGCATCTGTGATGGTTTCGCCCCAGATGAGTGCTAAAATTGCGGCAATCAGGCAGGAGCCTAACACGCCGATTAAGATGGGAACGATTTTCGCCATGCCTTTGCCCCAGATATTAAAGATGATAACCAATGCTAACGCGATGATAGCAACCAGCCAGTTTGTGGAGCAGTTTCCAACTGCGCTGCCGGCAAGACCTAAACCGATGGAAATGATGATAGGACCTGTTACAACCGGCGGGAAGAATTTCATAACGCGTTTGATACCAACAACCTTGATTAAAAGAGCCAGTACCAGGTATACAAGACCTGCTGCTGCAACGCCTAAGCAAGCGTAGGGCAGAAGCTGCGCGTTTGTCATGGTGCCGTTACCTGCCAGAGGCGCAACTGCACCGTAGCCGCCTAAGAATGCGAAAGAAGAACCTAAAAATGCGGGAACCTTACCTTTGGTTAAGAAATGGAAAAGCAGAGTTCCCAGACCTGCCATCAGCAGGGTGGTTGCGATGTCCAGACCTGTAAGCAGGGGGACTAAAACGGTTGCACCGAACATGGCGAGCATGTGCTGAAGACCTAAAATCAGCATTTTGGGCTTGCCCAGGGTGCGTGCATCATAGATGCCGGACTGTGTTTCGTTAGACATGATTTTCATCTCTCCTTATGTAATTTTGATGGAAAAAATAATGCCCTGCCCGCTCTTCGCGGACAGGGCAAGCATGCACTGTTACTTTCTTACGCCGTCTTGCCGATGTCGCACATCGAGGGAAAGACACCATATTTCCTTTTTCCCTTTTATTTTACCACAGGAAATGTCGAAAGTAAAGTATTATTTCAAATTATTTTGGGGAAGCGATGATAATGCGGACTCTGCCGCCCTGCGCGTGGGAATCGTCGCTGTAAAGCCGGAGTGTGTATTTGGAAAGCGCAGATGCCAGCTGCTCCTCGGTAATCATGGAGTAGTTATAGGAAGCATCCTTGGTGTAGATGGATACACGGTCGCTCATTTTATATACCGTGCCGTTAACGGTAACGGTGCCGCCGGAAAGAACGGATGCCGTGCCCGTGGCGGTCTGCGGGAGCGAGGTGATAGATGCTACCGAGCCATTTGTCGCCTTTTTGAAGCAAACGGCCTGACCGGAAGAAATATTGTAGGACTTGCCGTTGGTGACAAGAACGCCTTCCGTACCGTTTAACAGATAGGTGTAGCTTCCGGATACATGCATTCCTGCCACTGTATTTTTCGCGGAGGTTACCACACCGTAATCATGCATATCGCCGGTGGTGTCCTTTAAAATCAGCTCCGTGATTTTTCCGTTTGCCTTGCCGGCATATAAAACGGAGGTTGCAGGAATGGTGATGCCGGAAAGACGCGCCGGAAATACGGAAGCGGCATTTCCGCTCTCGGAGGGCGTAGTGGTGCTGACCTCAATAATTTTCACATCATCGTGAAGCTTTGCCGTGCCTAAGGTGCGCGTGGAGCCGCTCCAGCTGAAGGTGCCGGAAATGTCGGAAGGAGATGACACGCGACTCACCTTGGCAATGCCGTTTGTGAAGCTTATGCGAACCGCCTGGTTCAGAATGGTATCGTATTCCTGCCCGGTCACATATTCCACCGAATCGCCGGTTGGAAGAATCAGGCGGACATAGGGCTTGGTAACAGCCGTTCCGTTTACTGTAGTTTCTTTTCTGCCTGTTTCAATCAGGTATCCCACCACCTCGGAGGAAAGCTGGGCAGAGGTTATGACGTCTGCCACCTCACCGTTTTTGCCTAAAAGCAGCGTGACGGTGTCGCCAAATCGGAAGGTGCCGTTGGAGGAAAGCTTGCGGAAGGCTTCCACGCCCTCGATGGCGTAGGTTTTCCCGGAAACGGTAACAGAGGAGGGGGTATCCTTGTTTGGCGTTGCGTCTTCATAGACGCCGGTGATTTTCTTGCTGTATACCAAAAACATATTCAGGTCTTTAGAGTAGTATGCGATATCGTGGAGCTGAACATCGGAAATTTCCGATTTTTCGCCGTCTCGCATTAAGGTTGCGGAGGACGGGTCTTTGCCGAAGCCTTCGTACCAGTTTCCGCCGGTGACGGTGACCGGGCCCTGTGTTGCGCCTTCTTCGTACACAACATAGTCCACGTTTCCGTTATCCTTGAACTTAATGCTCAAAATATCTCCCATTGCCATTTTCTGTGTGATGGCGGCGTAGGAGGTGGGCTGATCGTCTTCATAAAACACGGTGCCGGCAGAAAAATCCACTTTGTCGAAGGCGCCGTTATTGTAGGTTATCACGCTGTCGCCTAAAACCGAGTATACCACGCACCGTTTCGTTTTGGTGTTGGTCAGGTCTGCCGATTTTGCGCCGGAGGAGAAGAGAATATAGTCCAGGCTTCCGCTGCTGTCTTTAAACACTTTGCAGATATCGCCCTCATCGATTTCCGGCGTAATGGAGTCGTAGGTGTATGCTTTGGATTTATAGTATACGGTAGTTCCCTCGTCCACATCCAAAATACTGTCGCCGTAGAAAATATCGTTTCCTAACGTGTCGGTAACGGTGTACAACTCCACGGTCTGATCGTTGGGAAGAAAGGCAACAACTGTGTCGCCGTTCCGAAGGGAAATACTACCTTTTTTGCCCACGTCTTCATACACGAAATCCTCAGTAATTTTAAAGGTTCCGGCTGACGTTGCAACCTTTCCGGCACCTACCGAGGAATCCTCGCGGTTGGTGGCAATGAGAACCACATCGTCGGTAAGGGTTCTGTGGAAAGAAGCAAGATAGTCGCTCTGACCGCCTTTTGCCGGGGTGTTCAGCAGATTGTATGCAACGGTCATGATATCCTTTCGCGTCATGGTATCGCCCTGCTGCTTATACAAATCGTCACACAGACCGATGTTTTTTGCAATGCCAATCTGTCCGTCGGGCCAGGATGCACCGAAATCTTCTTCGGAGTAGCCTAACACACGGAGAAACATGGTGAGTGCTTCTTCATACAAAATTGTGTTCCCGGGACGGAAGGTGGCATCTAAATAGCCTTTGCACAAGCCGTTTTTCACCGCAACGGTGATATAAGGTGCCGCCCAATGATTGGCAGGCACATCGGAAAAAGGTGCGGTCTTACTGCCAATGGCAACGGTATCGCGGAATGCGGAAGCCGCAACCGCCATTTTGGTGCACTCGGCGCGGGACACATAATCCGAAAGACGCAGGTTGCCGTCGGGGTCGCCTTGCATGATGTCAAGCTCTTTGAGAAGCGGCGCCACACGTTCAGAAAATGCCGGTGCGGCAACTGCCGAAAAGCTGATAAGGCAGAGCGCGGCACATAGGGCTATAGAAATCAGTTTTTTCAAAGTTTTTCATCCTTTCTTGATGGAGTGGAAATCCGGAAAATGAAATGTTCCGAGAAACGGAAATTTCCTAAATCCGTTTATTCAAACCGCAGGGCATCGATGGGGTTTAAGTTTGCTGCATTTTTTGCCGGCAGGAAGCCAAAAATCACACCAATGGCAACGGAAACGGAAAAGGCAACCACAATAGCGCCGGGAGACGCCACTACGCTTAAGCCCAGCAGTTTTCCGGCAACGGTGGAGAAGATGATGCCTGCCACAATGCCGAGAATACCGCCCAAACCGCTGACGGTTCCGGCCTCAAACACAAACTGTGACATGATATGCTTCTTCTTGGCACCTAAAGATTTCCGGATGCCGATTTCCCGGGTGCGCTCCGTAACAGAAACCAGCATGATGTTCATAATACCGATACCGCCGACCAGAAGAGAAATGCCTGCAATGCATACGAGCGCCATTTTTAAGGTGTCCGTAATGGAGGAAACCTCGTCTAAAATCTCCTTTGTTGCAATAACGGTCACATTGTCGCTGCTTCCTAAAAGCTCCGTCGCTTTTTGTTTGATGATGGAGGTGGCTTTGTCGATGTCGTCTGTGTTGGTGACATATGCCGTATAAGAACTGATGGTGGTGTTCCACGACATCTTGGAAGCATTGGTGTAGGGAATGTAAAGGCATTGGTCGGAGGAATTTTCCGCAGAATCTGCCTGCTCCTCAAACACACCTACAATGGTGTAAGGCTGACCGTTGATGCGGATGGTTTCGCCCAAAGCTTTTCCTCTTCCGTAATACTCCTGCTCATAGTAGGTACCGATGACGCATACCTTCAGCATTTTGCTCACGTCCACATACTGCAGGAATCTGCCTTGCTCCACGGTGAGACGCTTGATTTCGTCATAGGTTTCGTCCACACCGGTGACAGAGCCTGTGTCGCTGTCTGTTTCTGTGGGAGCTTTGATGACGGCATTTAAGGTCACATTGGGAGAAATATAAGAAAAAGTGTCGCTATGCTCATCCAGCAGGGCATACATATCTTCAGGCTCAATGGCTCTTGTGCTGCCGCGGGAGGTGACCATTACGGACAGATTGTTCATGCCGATGCTTTCAAAGGTGTCGGTAACCTGTCCGGTTACGCCATCCATGATGCTGACTAGGATAATCACGGCGGCAACGCCGATGATAATACCCAGCATGGTCAGGAAGGAACGCATTTTGTTGGAAAGAATACTGGAGATGGCAAGCTTTAAGGTTTTTCCGATGTTCATATAGCCGCCTCCTTTTCTTTCTGCGAAAGAACGGTG
The DNA here is from genome assembly GCA_017396465.1 of Clostridia bacterium. GTDB lineage: Bacteria > Bacillota > Clostridia > UBA1381 > UBA9506 > Congzhengia. The sequence goes on from JAFQLU010000001.1 coordinate 6,787, forward strand.
GAACGGATGATATCGTCCCCGTCTGCCGGACCGTCATAGATGATTTTTCCGTCATGCACACGGATTACGCGTTTAGCGGTTGCCGCAATGGAGTTATCATGCGTAATCAAAATGATGGTGTTGCCGTTTTGATTCAGTTCGGCTAAAAAGTCCATCACCTCGCGGCTGGTTTTCGAGTCCAGCGCGCCGGTGGGCTCATCGGCTAAAATCACCGAGGGAGAACCGGCAAGCGCCCGTGCAATAGAAACACGCTGTTGCTGACCGCCGGATAACTGCGACGGCTTGTGACGGCATTTGTCACGGAGTCCCACGCGGTCTAAGGCTTCCATAGCACGCGCTGTCTGTTCGCTGTCCTTAAGACCGCGATACATCAGCGGAAGCTTCACGTTATCCAGAACATTCAGCTTGGGAAGCAGGTTATACTGCTGAAAAATGAACCCCAGCATCTCGTTGCGGATTTCTGCCAGCTGATTGTCGGAAAGGGTGCTCACATCCGTGCCATTCAGCAGATATGTACCGGAGGTGGGAACATCTAAGCAACCGATGATGTTCATACAGGTGGATTTTCCGCTGCCGGATTGACCGATGATGGCTAAAAATTCTCCTTTGTGCACGGAGAAGGAAACGCCGTCTAACGCGCGAATCTCGGTGTCACCCATGGTATATATTTTATATATGTCTGAAAATTCAACTAAAGGTTGTTCCATAGTCTGCTCCTTTCAGAGATTATCGCATACCGCCACCGGGAGCGCCGCCACGGTTTCCGCCTGCGCCACCACCGGAAGGAGGCCCTCCCATGCCACCGCCGCCCATGCCACCGCCGCCCATGCCACCGCCGGGCATGCCGCCACCCATGCCGCGCATGAGGTCCGCAAAATCGGAAGAGGTATCAACCGGCGGTACCCAGACGAAATCCCCCTCGGAAATACCGGAGGTGATTTCTATAAATGTATCGTTATAAATACCGGTCTGAACCGTTACGCTCTTATAGCCTTCCGGCGCACGGTCAGCTTCATCGGTTTTTTCGCCCTTGACATAAACGGTGTTTCCGCGCTGTACCGCAGAAACGGGAACGGAAAGCACATTTTCTGCCTGCGAGGTGATGATGGTTGCATCAATATTCATGCCGGGCAGGAGTGCTTCGTCAAAGTCTGTGATATTGATGGTAACGGGATAGGTCGTCACGCCGTTTTCGGTTGTGCCGTTTATGCTGATGTTGGTCACCTCGCCGTTATACACTTTGTTTTCCAAAGCATCAGAGGTGATGGTGACCTTCTGTCCCAAGGTCACATTTTTGATGTCTAATTCGTCAACGGAAAGCTCGCATTCTAATGCTGACATATCATAGATAACCGCCATCACGGTGGAGACGTTTTGGTTATCCAGCTTGTCACCGGCTTTCACATTTTTCTCAATCACCGTACCGGAGATGGGCGCGGTGATGGTATAATCCTCTAATTTTTTTTGCGCATTGTCGCGGGAGAGCTTCGATTCCTTTAAAGAAAGCGAATTGTTTG
>JAFQLU010000026.1 GCA_017396465.1 Clostridia bacterium
GAGGGCAGAGTGCGTTTTACGCCTGACAATTTAGGCTGGAACGAAAAGAAAATCATCGGCTATACCAACGGCTCCACATTCCCCAGTTTAAGACCGGCTTATGTGGAGAACGCATATGAGCTGATTAACGTGCCCGGCGAATGGTACATCAACAAAAAAGACGGATATCTGTACTATAAATTAAGAGAATTTGACGACCCGAAAACCATGGTGGCAAGTCTGCCGGTTGTGGAAGGCGCATTCTTTGTTGCAGGGGAATCTCCCGACAAGAAAATCCACCACCTAAAGTTTGATAATTTAGCATTTCAGTACAGCGCATGGAGCTATCCCGACACCTTGCCGCTCTACAAAGACCATCAGGCAGGCGAACTTTTAAACTACCGTGGCGACGGCAGAATGACAGGCTCCAGAGAAACAGCGGCTGTAACCGTTTGTGATGCGGCGTATGTGGATGTCACCAACTGTACCTTCCGTCACCTGGGCGGAAGCGGTTTAGGCATTCGTGAAATCTATCAGCACATGAATGTAACCGGCAACCATATCTACGATGTATCCGGCTCCGGTCTAACCATCGGTGCGGCGGTAAAAGAAGACGATGGCTCGCTCTTTACCACATACTTCAAACCGAAAAACTATAAGCATTACAGAATTTATAACACCTTTAACAATAACCTGATTCACGATTACGGCACAGATTATAAAGGCTCGGTAGGTCTACATTCCTCTCCCGGCCTCAAAGAATCCGAAATCTGCCACAACGAAATCTACAGTTCTCCCTATACCGGCATTCACTTCGGTTGGGAATGGGCGACTAGAGATGTGGAGGGTACCGGTACCCGTGATGTGAAGATAGACGAAAACTACGTACACGATATGCTGAACACCTGGATTTATGACGGTGCGTGTATGTACTTTAATGGTGCAACAGGAGCCAGCCCCGAAAATCCCATTTCTATCAGCAGAAACTATATGGAAAATACCAGCAACGGTACGGCAAACCTGTACCTGGATAATGGTACATATTTCTATGAAGCAAAAGAAAATGTATTTGAAAACCGTGACTACACCAAGGATGTATATGTGTGCAACAATGTGGGCAAAACCGTAAAAGCGCCCAGATGGCTGTATCTGCAGTGGGACAGCCACGATAACTATGTACACGACAACTATGTGCAGGAGCCTGCGTATGTAGATGATACCTCCAACGGGGCGTCTGTTGTGGAAGATACCTTCATGTATAACGGCGAATGGTCGGCAGAAGCGCAGGCGATTATCGATAATGCCGGTCTTGAGAGTGCATACCTTGCAAAACACCCAGATTCCATTCAGAAGATTGACTTAAACGGCAAAGAAAAGCACACCTTTGTAAACATTGGTGAAACCTATCAGTTGAATGTTCGCGGCGGTATGCGTAAGATGCATAAAACACAGATTCCGGCAGAACAGCTGATGTTTGCATCTTCCGATGAATCTGTTGCAACAGTCAGCGAAAACGGCTTGATTACTGCAACAGGATACGGCAGATGCTATATCTACATCGAGTATTTAGATGGCGATGTGATTCGTAGCACATTCCTCGATGTATTCAGTGGTGACAGCGTGGAAAACGTAACTGCAGACGCAGAACAGTATAACATTGTAGCGGGCGTAGATGCAAAGGTGAACCCCATTGTTACCACAAAATACGGCGGTTCCATTGATATTACATCCGCAACCTATAAAATCGAGAATCCCGATATTGTCTCTGTTTCCGAGGACGGCGTTATCAAAGGCCTGGCAGACGGTACAACAACTGTTACCGGTATTTTTGAAGCAGGCGGCGAAACCTTTGAATCCACTTTCCCGGTAACTGTTGTAAGCTACAATAAGCCTGACAGTAAAAAATACTTGGAAACAGCTGAAAAGCTGACAAGCGGTGCATTCTTCACCGCAAACGGCTGGAGCCTTGGCGCGAAGAAAGTGGACGATGGCTTAAAGATTGCTCACTCACAGGCGGCTTACTACAGACAAAAGCCCGGTAACACGCTTTATAGCTTCGATGTTGCAATCAATAACCCCAACACCTGGCCCTCTTTTGCACTGCGTGCAAGTAATATCAGCGGAGACTATACCAACTCCAAGACATACCTTTTGGGTATCAAAACAGACCAGTTCGAGCTGCAGAGATTCGATTCCGGAAAACGTACCATGATTTTTGGTGATGCGTCCTTTAATCCTTTGGGCGGCCCCGGTGCACCCAACAGCTTAAACGGTAAAACCATGTTTGAATACGGCAAGCGCTACAGCGTAACCCTCGGTACGATCCGTGAGGAAGAGGGTGTAAGAATCCTGTTCTTTGTAAACGGCGAACCCGTATTCGATTATGTAGATAAAGCAGAAGGCTATATTGCAGAAGACGGATACCTGGGTATCTACGCATTCCAGGGCGACTTCACGCTGTATCCTTTCTCAGACCTTTCGTACGAAGAATAACAGAAGGAGGAAAATACAATGAAAAAAATCATTTCTTTTGCACTTGTTTTCGGTATGCTCCTGTCTGTTATGGGTGTGTTTTCCGTTTCTGCTGAAGCGGGAGCAGACAGACCCTATGTTTTTATGGATTTTGAAGAGGATAACGTAGCACAGCTTGGTTCTACCAAGGTTCTTGGCGGTACTTTTTCAAACAGAACATGGAAAGCAGACGGTGCCAACGGCTCCTTGGGATGCGTTTCCTACACCGCAAAGGCAGGTCAGCCGGATGAAGTAGTAAATGTTACAACACCTTTTAAGCTGGGACAGACTTACCGCGTTTCCGTATGGGTGAGATATGTGACACCCCTTCAGGGCTATAACCCCGTTGTCAGCTTCTTCCTGTACTCCAAAATCAAGGACGGCGGCAACGCATGGAAAGAGCAGGCAATGTCAAAAACCGCGACGGTGGGCGACTGGAACCTGTATACGACCGACTTTTTATGGGACGGAAGCGTTTGGGCAAAAATTGACGGCACCTTCCAGCCCACAACGGCAGACCTTTCCTATGACCCTGTGCAGTTCAGAATCCGCGTCGGTTCTGCAGGTGGCGGTCTGTATGAAGAACTCAAGAAAAAAGACCCTTATAAGGATGACGGCGAGTTTGTTGCAAAGTTTGATATAGACGATATCAAGGTTGAGCCTTTGATTATAAAACCCGAAGCAGGGGAGAAGGTAAACCTGTACGGCACAAACAAGTTGACATACTCCACCTTTGATAACCCCTATCCGGGCGGCATACCATTTAGTACCGGTTATGCCATGGGTAACGATGCCGGAGCAAACAAGGCGGTATTTACATCGAAAAACGCATCTCCCGTATCGGCAGAATCCGGAAGCTACATGAATGTGGCTTCTCCCGATGGCGCATATGCATTTAATGAGCTGATGTTCAATCAGGATGTGCACGCCAATATCGTATGGTCTGCCAACCATATGTATGAAATCAAATTTGATTTCAGAAGCAACGAAATGGTGACCAAAAACAATACCACAGCTACGAAAGGTCACATGGCAGTAAAAATTCAGGCAACCAGCGCAACGTTAAATACCACAGACGTAAACGGTCTGTCCGGTATGGAAGCCTGGGCAATTATGCCGAACATGAACATTCTGCCTTTAGACGGTCAGTGGCACACTGTTACCATTCCTTTTCAGTTTGAGCTGAAAACCTTTGCAGAGCTATACAGAAACGGAAATCCCCTCTTGATTGGTATGATTCCTTATATCAATCCGTCAAACCGCTGGGATCCCGTGCACCTGGATATGGATATCGATAATCTGGTTGTTACCGATTTAGGTCCTATCACCAACGGGGATATGGAAACCGGCTCCGGCAGAGCAACCAGAACATACCGTGCAGCGAGCGCTCCGGCGCATAAGGAAATCACCTATGATGTGTTCGGCTGGAACGCAGAAAATGCCAATCTTTCGCAGAGTGAAAATGTGTCAGCAGATTCCACCGGCACAAAGAGCATGCAGGTAACAGCTACTGCTGACGGCGGCAAGGCATGGCAGGGGATTGCCTTGGAAAAAAGCATCCCGAAATACAAACTGTCCTTCCGTGCGAAAGCGGGGGATAGCGTAGCAGACGGGGAATCCGTTCCCTTCGCCATGGTTTTAGACCGTTATGCGGCAGTAACCGAGCAGGCGCAGGAATATTACGACACACCCAATTACGAGTTCTACACCGGAAGCAACACGGTGATAAAATCCGACGAATATGCTTACGCGCCCGACGCATCCCAGGAATGGAAGCTGACGGATGAATGGCAGTATTTCGAATGTGTGATTGATAACACCTTTGATGCTATTCCCGGTCACGAAAATGTGAACACCTCTAAAATCAAGCCCCGTCAGCCCTTTATGTACTTTGACGTAAACGGAAACGCGGCAGGCACACAGTATTATATCGACGATGTGTATCTGGAAGTGTATGAAGAGCCGACAAAGTTTGAGTATCCTTATGTGGAAAACATTCAGCCGGTATCCGGCGAAATGGTATCCGGTGAAACGGTGACGATTTCTTACGATTTTGTTTCCGAAAAGGGATTGGCTGAAAAAGAAACCGTTGGCCGTGTGATGATTGCAAACGAGCCAACCGGCAAAGCATGGGCGTGCATCAAGCAGGTTCCGGCTGAAAACGGCACGGTTACATTCACCCTTCCCGATTATGCTCTGGGCAAATTCGTAAAAGTGGAATTTATGCCCGTGGATGAAACAAACCTTTCCGGTGCGGTTTCTGAAATTGCTTTGGGCGAAGTGAAGAACGCCTTCACCGTGTCTCCCACTATCACAGGCTGGACAGAAATGGAAAACGCTGTAAACGGAAAAGTAGACGTGGAAATCAACCTTTCCACCATCGATCCACAGCAAATCACCGTTATTTTAGCGGTATATAACGAAAAGAACAAGATGGTGGCGTCTGAAGCGGTTACAAAGACCGTTTCCTATGGCGACGGTGTTGTTCCTATTCCTATAAGCACATCTTATGCCGGCACCGATGCTTCCCATGCGAAGCTCTATGTATGGAGCGGTGCATCAGTAGACAGCGCCGGAAAAACGGCGTACTGTGACGAAATTTCATCTGTGAGATAAGGAGAAAAGCTATGAGAGGACACAGCAGTTGGAACTACACACCCTACAGACTTCCGTTTCGTGAAGTGGGTGACATTTATATCAGCCGTGTTGTGCCTTTAGAACATGCCGTTCATTTTGAATGGCTGGCAGAAGAAGGCAAAACCTATGCGGTATACAGCAAAAAAAGATACGATGATGACAACACCTTCCGCAAGGTGGCGGATGTTTGCGGCGGTGAAGTTGACCTTTTGGATTTAGAAACCGAAACCGATTATGCATTCTATGTGGAGTGTGAGGGCAAAAAATCCCGTATCCGTATTGCAAGAACGGGAAAACCGATAGGCATTACGGTAAACTACCTGCACCCCGAGGATGATGCTTATGCTTTTTCGGGAAATTATCTGGCATCTCCCACCATTGTCCGCCATCCGGACGGTCATCTTTTAGCCTCCATGGACATTTTCGGCATCCAGACACCGCAGAACTTAACACTCATATTCCGCTCCGACGATGACGGTGAAACCTGGCATTATGTAACCGAGCTTTGTCCCTGTTTCTGGGGCAAGCTGTTCATCCATAAGGGTGAAGTGTATATGCTGTCCGTTTCCACGGAATACGGCGATTTGCTCATCGGTAAATCCTCCGACGGCGGCAAAACCTGGGGTGCGCCTACTGTGATTCTGCGCGGCTCCTGCAAAACCAATTTCGCAGGCTGTCATAAGAGCCCGATGAATATTGTGAACTACAACGGCAGAATATATGAAACCATGGAATGGGGCTCCTGGCGCGAAGGATATCATGCGCCCATGGTTATGTCCTGCGATGAAAATGATGACCTTTTGGTTCCCGAAAACTGGAGCTTTGCAGAGCCCATCAAATACGACCCCAACTGGGAGGGCACCGCAGAAGGGTACAGCTCCGGATGTATCGAAGGCACTTTGGTTATCTTTCCCAACGGAAAGCTTTATAACGTGATGCGCTATGATATGTTCAATACAACGCCGAACTTTGGCTTAGCGCTGGCGTTTGAAGTAAATAAGGAGGACCACGAAGCGCCCCTTACTTATTCGCATCCCATAGAATTTCCGGCAAACCATTCCAAGTTTATCATCTTAAAGGATGAGGTTTCCGGGAAATACTACACGGTTGCATCCCGTATCCGTAACCATACCTGCAAGGGACACAGAAATCTTCTGTCTCTTATGTGTTCCGAGGATATGGTAAAATGGGACGTGATGTGCGACGTGATTGACCGAAGTCAGGAGCATCCCGGCAGAGTAGGCTTCCAATATGTGGACTTTATCATTGAGGGTGATGATATCCTGATGCTGATTCGCTCAGGCTATAATTACCCCTCGGATTTCCACAACTCCAATTACTGCACATTCCTTCGCTTGAAAAATTTCAGAGATATCAAAGAAGAATACAGAAAATAATGAAGAAACGGTAGCTTTGCGCTACCGTTTCTTGTTATTTGTTAGAGATGTAAATACCGCCTGCTATCAGAAGGAATGCCACAAGGTATTGCACGCGGAAGATGTTTTCTCCCAGAAGAAGTGCGCCGAACACGCAAGCAAACACCGGCTCTGCAAATTTGATGATGAAGAGCTTGGAAAGCTCGCCACTTTTTACCACCGTGAACCAAAAGCAGTAGCTGATGATGGAAGCCAAGCAGATGTAAATCATAATGAAGGCGGAAGGGTTCCAGGCAAAAGTCATGCTGCCGCCCATCGTTTTCCCAACAATCAGCAAAATGATACCACCAAAAAGCTGTGATATTCCCGTTGATGTGATGGGTTTCACGCTCGCAAACACCTTTTTGCTGATGACATTAGAAAACACGGTGCAAAAGGATGCCGCAATAATCAGCACATCGCCCATGTTAAAGCGGATGCCGTCGGTCCTTGCGTTGATGGCTACAACACCTACAAAGCCCAATAGCGCACCAATCAGTTTTTTTACCGTCAGTTTATCGTCTTTGAAAAACAAAGAGGAAAAGCAAACGTAAAAAAGCGCTCCGATTTGCTTGAGGATAGCAGTTTTGGAGCTGTCTGTCAGCTTAAGTGCGCTGTAGGTAAAAGCATAATGTAGAATGATGGCGAATAATCCGGAGAGTAAAATCGGCACAAGAGAGGGCAAAACCGCCTTGTAGGAATCTCTGTCCGTTATCAGCGCATAAAGGCTTATCAACGCACCGCACACCGTAAACCGCACGCCGGCGAAAAAGAGAATATCTCCCGTGGAGGAGATGCCGTAAGGGCCGTATCCCAGCTTCACCATGGGGAACAGCGTTCCCCACAAAAGCATTACAACGAGCGCGTACAGCAGGGATTTTTTCTTACTCATGGCTCACCTTCATCACAACTTTACCGATGTTTTCGCTTTTTTCTAAAATCGCCATGGCATCTGCTGCCTGCTCAATGGGAAGTACCTTATAGATAGACGGCTTGATTTCGCCGCTTTCAAATTTGGGCCATACTTTTTCGGCGAGCTCTGCTAAAAGACGGGCTTTTTCCTCGGAGCTTCTTTTCCGAAGCATGCTTCCCACCAGGTGCAACCCCTTGGTGAGGAGCGGTCTTAATAAAATGTTGGTTTCTGTACCTGCCAAAGTGGAAATCACAACCCAGTAGCCGCCCTCTGCCATATAGGGCAGGCTTTTTCCCAAGGTTTCACCCGAAAGGCAGTCCATGGAAACAGAAACGGGTGTGCCGTTTTCTTCCTCTGCTTTTAACACATCCTCCACCTTTTGTTTCGTGGAATTGATAATCACGTCTGCGCCCAAATCCGCGATTTTTTCTGCAATTTCATCGGAGAGAACCGAGGTGATTACCTTTGCACCAAAGGCTTTTGCCAAAGGAATTGCCGCAGAGGCAAGACCGCTGGCCCCTGCCGGGATAAACGCCGTTTGTCCCGCTTTTAAATGACCTTCCCAGAATAAGTTGAGGTACGATGTGGCAAAGGCTTCGGGAAGAGATGCCGCCTCGGCAAAACTTAAATTTTTCGGTATGGGAAGAACCATACCGAAAGGTGCACAGACATATTCTGCATATCCGCCGCCGCCTAAAAGCGCACAAACCTCGTCGCCTATTTGAAACTTACTGTTTTTTGCGGCTTCCTCTCCCATTTCTGCCACCGTTCCGGCAACCTCCAGACCGGGCCACTGGGGCCAGCCGGCAGGGGAGGGGTAGGTGCCGTTTTTCTGCAAAAGGTCGGCACGGTTCAGCGCCGCCGCTTCTATTTTTATCAGAATCTCGCCCGATTTCGGAGCCGGTTTTTCCACCTCCGACCAGACTAAATTTTTGTTGTCATCAATGAGTATTGCTTTCATCATCAATCTGTTCCTTTCATGGACAAGCTTCTTCCGCCGTCACAGACATAAGTCTGTCCGGTGATGAAATCCGACTTGTCCGATACTAAAAATTCAACTAAGTTTGCAACATCCTGCGCGGTACATTTTTCGCCGAGGAAATTGGTTTCATAGGCATAATGTTTCCCCTGTTCGGTGGTTGTATCAACCTCAGGACGGCATACAACACCGGGAGCGACGGAGTTCACATTAATTTTGTAAGGACCAAGCTCTTTGGCAAGTGCTTTTGTAAGAGAAATCACGCCGCCTTTGGAAGCCGCATAATCTACGGAATAGGCTAAACCGTTTAAACCAACCGTAGACGAAAAATTGATGATTTTGCCGCCCTCACCCTGCTTTATCATAATCCTTGCCGCCGCACGGCTTGCGTAAAAGGCACCATAGAGATTGACCTTTAAAACTCTGTCGATAATGTAGTCCTCTTGTTCGACCAACGGTGCATATTGGGCATTCTTCCCTGCAATTCTGGCACTGCCGCCTGCAATGTGTACCATAATATCCATTCTGCCAAAATCCTGCACAATTTCCTCTGCCACTCTGTCCACATCTTTTGACTCGGTTACATCAAGCACATAGCCTTTTGCGACACCTCCGATTTTATCAATTTGTTTCACGGTTTCGCTGACTGTTTCGGCGTTTATATCGCAAACTGCCACCTGAATCCCTTGTTTTGCAAGTGTTACGGCGGTTGCACTGCCGAGGTATCCGCCTGCACCTGTAATAAATGCTACTTTGTTCATAGCAATATCTCCTTTCTTTTTAATCTCTATATACCACTTCGCCGTCGGCGATTGTGAGAACGCATCTGTATCCTTTAGAGGATGTCACGCGGTTTCCTGCTCTGTCTGTTAAATCAAAGCCTTCATCGGTGAAGCTTAGCACCGCAATATCGGCGCATCTGCCTTCTTTTAAATATCCCCACGTTTCATCTTTTCCCAAAGCTTTTGCAGGAGTTGAGGTTACGGCGCGGAAAATATCTTCTTCCTGCATGCCGAGATGCTTTGCAATGCTCATGCACATGGTCATACCGTACCGCCCGCCGCGTTTATACGCACTGCACCATGTGATATCGGTGCTGATGGTGTCGGGTGTGGCACCGGCTTTTATGGCATCTCCCAGCACCTTAAAATCCGTGTGCACAAATCCGGCATAGCCTACATCTATCATAATGCCACGGCGCTTTGCGTCCTCGATACAAGCAAATCCATCATCGCTTACATTGTTTTTGCCGCCGTGGTATGCGTGGGTTACAATATCCCCTTTCCGTAAAACGCCGAAAAGCTCCTTCATGGGAACGGGAGTGTTTGATGAATGTACCATCAGAATCAGTCCATGCTTCTCGGCAAAATCTATCACCTCAAGCAAGGGTGTGATATCTTTCACCTCGGAAATATCTTCATCAAAGCAGACTTTTACGCCAATTGCCCTTTCGCCGTAGCGCTTCATGCCATTTTCAGCCATATCAAAGCATGCTTTGTTATCCTCAAACTGCGCCGGAACAAACAGAACATTCTTTAATAAAAATGAGTCTAATAATGCTTTATCGCCCAAAACACCGCAGGCATCTGCGGCGGCAGTTACGCCGAAGGGAATACAGCTCATCTCGGCGTGAATCCCATATGCTTCATTCAGACCGCGCATATGCACATGGGCATCCACCAGTCCTGCGGAAACGATTTTTCCCCTTGCATCGTATGTAAACTCGGCTGATTCCTCTATTTTTGCGGCAATTTTACTGATTTTTTCGTTTTCTGCCAAAATATCCGAAAGGAAAAATCTTTCGCCGTCCCATACGGTTCCGTTTTTTATAAGTATCTTTGACATATCAGTTTTCCCCCACAACTCTGCATAGAGTTTTTTGAACCGCCAGTTCGTGCTCATAGGAATACGGATTTTTCTTTTCGCCGACAACGAAACGGTAAAAATCCTTCATCATTTCGTCATATCGTGAAAGGGTAGGAACATCTTTTATATCGACTTTTTCCTTCATATCCTGATAAGCATTTGAAGCAATATCCGTTGTAGATTTTGTCATTTCCACATTAAGCTCAATCGGTTTTATCTCAACAGTACCTTTACTTCCCATAACAGCAAATCTTCTCATTCCCCAACCATTTACTTCTACGGAAAGATTGGTGATTCTTGCAATTGCTTTGTCATACTCCAAAACAGCAAAGTTGTTATCATCCGAATAAACACCTTCAAATCCGGTTTGCTTGATAAAAGGATAAACTTTTTCCGGTTTGCCTAAAATGCTTACAACCAAATCAATAAGGTGCGAGCCGAAAATATAAATAGAA
>JAFQLU010000002.1 GCA_017396465.1 Clostridia bacterium
GCACGGAATGCGTAAAAGGCGCATTAAAAGCACACCTTATGCATGGCAGTACAACCGTAGTTCCCACTACCCTTTCCGAGAGCTGCGGTGCCATTCTGCAGGCGATTGAAGATGTGAAAACAGTGATTTTCGAAAGTGAAGATTTGCCTCATATTCTCGGCATGCATCTGGAAGGGCCTTACTTTTCTCCTGACCAGGCCGGTGCGCAAGACCCCCGATACATTACACCGCCCGTTCCGGAGGATTATAAAAAAATCATAGAATCAGCAGACGGATTTATTGTGAAATACATTTTTGCACCTGTGCTTCCCAGAACCATCGATTTTTGTGACTATCTCAAGGAAAACGACATTCTTCCGGCCGCAGGACACACCGACTGCACCTACGATGATCTAAAAACGGCACACCCTGTATTATTGAAGGTGGCATTGCGAAAATGCCCGACAGAAAAGCATTTGCCGGAAGCGTTGCCACAATGGACCGTTTGGTGCGCGTATGCGTAAAACAGGCAGGAATACCGCTTACCGACGCTGTGAAAATGGCGTCCACCACGCCGGCTATTGCTCACGGATTCCGTAATAAAGGCGCCATCTGCGAAGGATACGATGCTGACATCGTGATATTCGACGAAGATATTATGATAAAAAAAGTTTTGGTCAGCAAAAACAATTTGACCAAGGTATATGACAAAAAATAACAGAAAACTCCCGAAAGCAACACTTTTATGTGTTGCTTTTTTCTCTGTTCCGTGGTATACTTGAATGGATTACAAGCAAAGGAGAATTTTCATCATGAAGCAAAATTTCAAGCGGCTCATTGCCGCGTGTTATACCGGTAGCATTTCCATGTCCATTGTCGGAAATCTGCCGCCGATTCTGTTTTTAACGTTTCGGTCTATGTACGGCATTTCCTTTTCCCTTTTAGGGCTTTTGGTTGCGGTCAATTTCATCACACAACTACTTATCGACTTGGTGTTTTCTTTTTTCTCGCACAAGTTTAATATTGCAAAAACTGTAAAATTCACTCCTCTTCTGACTTTCATCGGATTGTGGATTTATGCAGTCTGGCCTTTTATATTCCCACAGGCAGTCTACCCCGGGCTCCTTATAGGAACAGTCATATTTTCGGCCGCTGCCGGGCTCAATGAAGTGCTGATAAGCCCTGTAATTGCTGCAATTCCCGCTGAGGATCCCGACAGAGAAATGAGTAAGCTCCATTCTGTTTATGCTTGGGGTGTTGTCGGTGTGATACTGGTTGCAACATTGTACATTGTGTTATTCGGCGCTACATCCTGGCAAATACTCATTATGGCAACAACCGTCGTTCCGCTTTCTTCTCTTTTGCTGTTTTCCCGTTCGGAAATTCCGCAGATGGAAACGCCCAAACGTGCTTCCGGTGCGCTTTCCTTGCTGAAAAACAAAGGGATATGGTTATGTGTTTTTGCGATTTTCCTGGGTGGTTCCGCAGAATGTACCATGGCACAGTGGGCTTCCGGCTATTTAGAGCAATCCATCGGCATTCCGAAGGTATGGGGCGATATTTTGGGCGTTGCCCTGTTTGGTCTTACCCTTGGGCTGGGAAGAACTCTGTATGCCAAATTCGGGAAAAACATCGAAAAAGTGCTTCTGCTTTGCGCTATTTCCTCCTCGGCTTGTTATCTGCTTGCCGTGTTTTCTCCCGTTCCGGCAATTGGCTTATTTGCCTGCGCATTCACCGGTTTTTGCACCTCCATGCTTTGGCCGGGTATGCTGGTCGTTGCTTCCGGACGATTCCCGACAGGCGGTGTGTTTATTTATGCACTCATGGCAGCAGGCGGTGATATGGGTGCATCTATAGGTCCTCAGCTGATCGGACTTCTCACAGACGTTTCTATCGCAAGCCCTGCGGTACAAAACATAGCCTTGCAGTTTGCCATGTCTCCCGAACAGTTGGGCATGAAAATCGGTATGCTGGCGGCGTCTGCATTTCCTATTGTGGGAATTCCGGTATTTATCCGTATTTTAAAAACGAAAAGCAGGTATGAATGATGCACTTTATCACTACAACAGAAATCAAAAAAGGCTGGTCCGGCGATAAAAAATACTGCGTTACGGATGCCGATGGCAAAAAGTATCTGTTTCGCGTGTCTCCCATAGAGCAATACGACAGAAAAAAGGCTGAATTTGAAATGATGAAGCAGGTAGCCACATTGGGTGTTCCCATGTGCGTGCCTTTTGAGTTCGGCACATGCGATGAGGGCGTGTATTCCCTGCAGAGCTGGATTGACGGAACTGATGCCGAAGAACTTTTGCCAACGCTTACAGATGACATGCAATATGCCTATGGCACAGAAGCCGGAAAAATTCTGAAAACCATACATCAGATCCCTGCTCCAAAAGAACAAGAAGATTGGGACGTACGGTTTCATCGCAAAATTGACCATAAAATCAAGCAATACAACGAATGTTATTTAAAATACGAAAAAGGCGAATGTTTTCTTTCCTTTATCGAAGAAAACCGCCATCTGTTAAAGAACCGTCCGCAGGTGTATCAGCATGGCGACTATCATGTGGGAAACATGATGATAGACTGCGCGGAAAAACTTTATATCATTGATTTTAACCGTAACGATTTTGGAGACCCCTGGGAGGAGTTTAACCGCATTGTATGGTGCGCACAATCATCGCCATGGTTTGCAAGCGGTATGGTAAACGGTTATTTTGAGAATGACGTCCCCGAAGAATTTTGGCGACTTTTGGCGCTCTACATATCTTCTAACACTTTGTCTTCTCTTCCCTGGGCAATTCCCTTTGGAGAAAATGAAATTACCACCATGCGCAATCAGGCGGCGGAGGTTTTAGAATGGTACGCGGACATGACGCAAGTCATCCCATCCTGGTACCAACGCATGTAATTTGTTATTTACTTTTCAGAAAATTCGTGTTACAATAAATATATCACAATCAGCAGGAGGTACATACTATGCAAACATCTCGAAAGGGTATTGCCATTGCAGGCAATATCATCGTAGACATCGTAAATATCATTGACAAATATCCGGACAAAAATATGCTTGCCAACATCTCTGCTTCTACACCGGCAGTTGGCGGCTGTGTTTCCAATACCATTATTGATATTGCAAAAATCGATCCCGACATGCACCTGACCGCTATCGGTAAGGTAGGCAATGATGACAACGGAAAATTCGTGGTTTCCCAGATGGAAAAATACGGTATCGACACATCCTGCATTATCAAAGATAATTCTTCGCAGACTGCGTGTACCTATGTGATGTCTGAAAAAACATCCGGTGAGCGTACTTTTTTCTACGCCGGCGGCGCAAACAACAGTTTTACTGCAGAGGATGTGAATATTGACGCATTAGACTGCAAAATTTTCCACGCAGGATACATTCTGCTTTTAGATGGTTTAGACGCACCCGATGCAGAATACGGCACCAAGATGGCAAAGCTTCTCCACGATGTTGCCGAAAAAGGCATCAAGACTTCTATTGATGTAGTCAGTGAAGATGGCGACCGGTTCCGCGAAAAGGTGATTCCTGCCTTGAAGCAGGTAGACTATGCTATCATGAACGAAATCGAATGCTGTAAGGTTTCCGGCTTAGAGCCCAGAAATCCGGATGGTTCCATCAACACGGAAAATATCAAAAAGACCATGGAGCTGTTCTTTGAATACGGTGTGAGAGAAAAGGTGATTATCCACTGCGCTGAAGCAGGATATTCCTTAGGAAAAGACGGAAACTTTGTTGCAGTTCCCTCTTTGAAGCTCCCCAAAGGATATATTAAGGGCAGTGTTGGGGCCGGCGATGCTTACTGCGCCGCTTCTCTTTACGGTATCTATAAAGGCTATGACGATACCAGGATTTTAGAATTTGCATCTGCTGCTGCAGCTTGCAACTTATCGGTAGCAGACTCCATCAGCGGTATGCGCACAAAAGATGAAGTGATGAAGCTCTGTGAGCTTTACGAAAGACAAACTCTGTAAAATACAAAGAAGGCGGTTCTCAACATGTGAACCGCCTTCTTTTGTATAGAGTATTATTTCATTTCCAACGGTTTTGCGCCGCTTGTGTTATCCACCTGTATTTCCAGCCATTTCACAGATTGGGGTTTTCCGGTTGCGGTGTTGGTGATGGTAATGGTATTAAAACCGTCTTTCACCACAGATAAATCCTCTACCACAAACTGCATCACGCGAGGTGCTGTTTCCGTAACGTGCTGCGCCACAGGTTCGGAGGAAGCAGAAGGAGCCCATGTAAAGCCGTTTGCCTTAGGAACATCGCCAATCTGCTCTGCTTTTACTCCGTTTACGGTAACGGAAAGCAGGTTTTCGGTATACCCTTCGTTGGCATCAATACCCACAATAACGTTATAATAGCCCTTGGTGGGTTTTGAGCCGGTGTTCATGTCCACCGTATATCCGGTGCTATCTGCAATAGAAATGGGATATAAGGTATTAGAATAATCACGACATGTGTTCACATATGCGCGCATTCCCGTTTCTGCCGCATTTTGCGATGTTGCCGCCAAAAGCTTATCCGTCTGAACATTTTTCATGGTTTTCACACCGTTTTCGTCCACATAATAAGTAAGTGCACCATTGCTGTTCAAGGGGAAGTGATTGAAGAAGTACACACCATCTGCCCCACGCTCATACATAGCGCTGGCAAATCCTTTGAACTGTTCCAATGTGATCCACATCATATATCCCGTTTTTGCATTGGAATCACAACGAACCGCCCAATCGGTACCGCCTAAAATAGAATATGGATGATTTTCTGTGTTTTTTGCATCAATGATTGCACGCCATTCTTCGATGGGAATGTTATAGTACGTGGGGATATACCAGCCCTCTGCCACTAACATATCGATAGAGCCGTCTGCAATCCACTGCGCCGGATCAATACCACTGCTTAAGTTATGGTCCGGTGTGGAATATACACGGGCAGAAACCTTGATGGTTTTGCCTTTCTTTTTCGCAACCTCGTTTACCGTGTCGCGGATTTCGCGTACATATTGGCTGAGTTTTGCAGTATTTGTACTGTTCACGGAAGACATCACGGGTGCAGAACGCAGATAATCGAGCTCGATACCGTCGATATCATAGTTCTCGCAAAGCTCTTTGATATAGCCTTTGTAGTAATTCTGCACTACTTCGTTGGTATGATCCATATAGGTTCTGGAGCCGTTTACGCCCACTTCACTTGCGCGGTGATAGGAAAGGGACGAGTTGAACCCGATATCATCGGGGAAATGGTGGTCGTTCATACGGACAGACAGCCATGCTTCTGCGCCGTAGTCTTTGGTGGCATCTACCAGCATATCAATCACGTCAATTCCTCTTTCCTGCATGGCGCGGAAATTGTTCAGCATCGTTGTGCCTGTTGCTGCAGGAGATACGGTTTTGATGACTTCTCCGTTTTCGTCTTTTTTCGGTGTACCGTCTTCGTTCAGCTCCACGTTATATAAAACGGAGTCTACTACATCGCTGTCTGTAATCGCGCGCTTATAGCAAACATTATAGAGCATTTTTCCTACAGGCGCATCTTTTAAGTATGCCGACACATAATTTTCTGCCAGTTCTTTATATTCTGCTTCCGATTTTGTTGTATCTGCAACCACATTCGCCTGAATTCCGTCAGCCGCAATGTTGACTGCAACGCTATGGTTTCGTTCCATCTGCGTGATCTCCTTTGGTTCGGTGATAGGCGCATAGCTTCCGTCGTTTTTCCACAGAAAGGCTTTCGCCTTTACAGCGCCGTATGCCTTTTCTCCGCTTACGTCAATCTTTCCGTTTGTCAGTTCGCTGACGTTTTTGGAATTCACATGAACATCTAAAAGCTCGTTGCCGCTTCCATACATGGCAATCATGATAGAAACATCGCAGTTATCTAAATTTGCATCTAAAATTCTGCCCTGCGCCGCGTATTCCTTATCATAGATTCCCGATGTAAAGTACAGGAATGAGCCGCCAAAGAATACCGGTTCTGTTGTCACTTTATTTGTAAAGGTCCCATTCTTTACGCCAACAAATTCCATCTTGATATATCTTCCGGCATCGTTGTCGATTAACGGATATGTTACGGTGTTGCCGTTTAAGATGCCGTGCTCCCGTTCTGCGTAGTTCACGCCGTCGGAAGAACACAGAACACGGTAAATCACTTCGGTTCCGGCTATTCTGGGAATAGCACCTGCTGTGATGCTTCCGCCCGCTTTCACTTCGCCCGTCATGGGTACTGCATCTATAATAGGAGCCTGCTCTATCAGAGTAATATCGTCAATGTCATAGGATACAGAAGATAAGTTTGCACCTTTTTCTGCCGAGAAGCCTAAGATGGCGTTGGATACGGTGTTGTCCGTAGTAAAGGTGGTTGTATAGGTTTTCCAATCTGATGAAAGCGTTACAGTTTCTAAATTCTGTTTGACTTCCGCCGATGCGCTGTTAAAAGAGGAATAAACAGGTGTCAGCGAAACACCGCTGTCAGATTTTGCACGATAGGAAAGCTGATAGGTTGTGTTGGCTTTTCTGGGAACATACTGTCCGAAAAACCGCGTTTTGGTATCTTCCGTTCCGCCGGAGTTTGCCGTCTGGGTTACGGTGATATAAGGGTTGTCACCGGTTTTGTCCGTCATCGTAGTGTTTGCGCCCGTATACCACACAGGATAATAGGTAACAGGAGAGTTCCATTCTGCCTGCATAGAGGAAGTTTTTACAAAATCTCCGTTAAAAGGAACGGGCATTTTCTCGATTTTAATATTGTCCATAGAGAAGTTTGCACCAACGCCGCCGTGGTTCCCCGTCAGCGCCGGGAAAATACGGGTACAGAAATAGCCGGTGATGCTCTCCCCTGCAACATAAGGCAGGTTGGCTGATTTATAATATGCTTCGTAGTATTTCCATTCATTCGTTAGGCGTGCATATTCACCTGTGCTGTCTCGCAGAATAATCTTACCATTGTTACGTACCTGAATAGTACCGGGGGTGTTCCCAAAGCCGGAGAACATAAAGTATCCGGTTAAGTACTGATTAAGAGCCACATCATTATCCGCTTTTGCCCACCAGGAAAGCTTGTACACCCGGTTGGGTTCGATAGTGAGGTTGTTTTTTTTGATACCTCCATAATCGTTGGTGGACACGCAGGAAAGGTATCCGGAGTTATTCACGCCGCCGCTTTTTTGCACGGTCAACTTTGTGGTGCCGTCACCCATGACGATTTCTCCCTGACCTTCTTCAAAGTCTTCGTGCAGCAAGTAGTTTGTTTCTTTAGATTCTCCTGCCTGCGTCATGCCAACCGGCACGCACATAATATCGTCCACCAGATAGGTAACGCCCGTGGTCTGTGCACGGAATTCAAAGGTTCCGGCTGTTCCCACTTTTTTCTTCGTGAACATAGTGCCCGTCCATAAGTTCACCGTTTCCGATACGGTAAACTGCGTAGAAAGCTTGTACCATCCGTTACCCATATCTGTTTTGTCAGGAAGCGTCAGTTCGTTAAATGCACCGGGATTTGCAGATACGCCGCCGTCATCGGTTTCATAATAGTGATACAGAATCACGTGAGCGCCGTCAATCGCCGTGGGATTATCCGCCGGCGGTTTTACCAAAGCGGAAATTTCGTAGGTCGTGCCCACCTTGGTGTGCAAAGATTCTACGCCGACACCGCCCAGGTTGTTACTACCCTGCGTGATTTTCACCGCACCATCGGAATTTCCGTATCCGCCTGCTATCCATTCCACGTTGGCGGAAAAAATAGCCCCGAAACCGGTTTTGGTTTCAAAATTCTGAATGGTTACGTCATTTGCTTCTGCCGATTGCGCAATGGCACCCACCGGCAAAACACTTGCCAGAACCATCAGCAAGCTTAAAAGCCACACACAATATTTTTTCATTTTATCGTCTCCTTTTCTATGAGATATTATGATTATAATAAAAAAGCACGTTTGCCGTCTTCCTGTTTTTCTACAATTGCAAAAATATTCTTGCTGTATTTTTTGATTTTTGCGAAAAATATTGAAATTCAATAATTTTCATGATACAATTATTTGGAGAAAGGAAGTGCTTTAAATGTATGAAAATATTCCCATGTATTCGGCAAACATGGCGATTCGCGACAAAACAAATATATCTTGTATAAAAACCGTTTATGATAGTCCGCACCCGTCGGGACCTTTTCACTGGCATGATTATTATTCTTTAGATATCATTACAGGCGGTACAGGTATTCACAACATCAACGGCAAAGAAGTAATTCCTGTGCGCGGTGATTTGATTCTCACCACGCCGACCGATATTCATAACTTCCGCTCGGACACATGTTTAGATATGTCTTCCGTTTTGTTTTCGGACAGCGTGGTGGATAAAAAGTACCTCTATGCGATTCAAAATGCCTGCAGCGTGAAGCTTTCCGAAAGCGAGCTGGCTTCTGCATTAAACTGCTATCGGGAAATTGAAGCGGCAAATCTTAAATTGCGGGAGTCAGATGACGATTTAGAGGTTGATACCGTGAATCTCAACCTGACGCTTCTTTTAATTCTACTCGCTAAAAAAATCGGAAAACCGGAGGTGGTTTCCGGAAATAAAGTTACAGATTTACTGCAGTATCTCAACATGCATTTCAGAGAACACCTATCTATAGAAAAAGCGGCGCAAGCCATAGGGCTCACGCCTGCTTATTTTTCTACCTGGTTTAAAAAGAATGTAGGGATGTCTTATGTAGAATACCTGAACAATCTTCGGATTGATTATGCCGTTTCTATGATAAAACGGGGACATTCCATCATCGACAGTTGCTATGCCAGCGGATTTGGTTCCCTTTCTCATTTTAATCACACTTTTAAGAATAAGTTGGGCGTGACGCCGAAAGAGTTCCGATAATTACCGCTTCACGTTTTGTGAAATGAAGTTATAGTCGTTTGTTAAGATGGTATCAATGCCCATTTCCAGATATCGCTGCGCTTCCTCCACTTCATCCGCAAAGAACACATTACACAAAATGCCGTTAGCGTGCGCTTTATCAATCATTTCCTGATTGAAATAAGGCTTAAAGAGCTGCACCTTTTCGCATCCCATCTCAATAGCGCGGTCTACAATTGCCCAAGGGCGGTCTTTCACATGACCTACGCACATGGGAATATCCGGCGCATACGCCTTAAACTGCTTAATCACGCAATCTGCGCTAATCATGAAATAGCAATGCTTTTCTGCTCCGTATTTGCGGATTAAGGAAACGATTTTTTTCATAGCCGCTTCATCATAGGGAACGCCTAAATCTTTGACATGAATATTTAAGATGGTGTGGCCTGCAAATTTTTCCAATATATCTTCAAATTTCGGAATTTTAAGACCTTTGAATTTCTCACCGAATTTCTCGCCGAAGTCCAGTTTTTTCAGTTCCTCATAGGTATGCTCATAAATTTTTCCATGACCGTTGCTGACGCGGTCTAAGGTATCGTCATGGCAAGACACGATTTCTCCGTCTTTTGTCCACCACAAATCAAACTCTATCTCCTCTGCTCCCATGGCTACAGCCGCACCGTATGCCGGCATACTGTTTTCCGGTGCCACGGTGGAAAAGCCTCTGTGGGCACAGATTCGGGGATAGGGCATTTTTTCGTCCGTTTGCACGATGGCACTGCCCGAAGGACGGTATTGCCACGGATTTCTGCCCCACTCAATATATTCATAATGCGGCTTTAAGGGGTTTCCGAATCCGGCAGGCTTTAAATATTTATCGTTTACATCAAAATCGGCAGAAGCCATGCCGAATGTTCCCTTCATATTAGCTAGCACTTTCCCTTTTGGGGATACTATCATGGAAGCTCCGCAGATATCAGAGCTTTCGGAAAAGCTGACCGAGGAGCGGATAACATAAGCATTGGTGTTATAGGCTAAGAATCTGCACATAATTTCAATGGCTTCATGGGTGTCACTTCTCTGCAGAGAGCAACCGATGATGATATCCACGTTCTGCTTTGCGATATTGGCAAAGGCTTCATAAAAATAGAAGTCATAACAGGTTAAAAAGCCGTAGCGGATGCCGTCTATTTCCAGAACATAAGGCTCGGAGAAGCTTTCCGTGTAGGCTCTGTCCAGATTCAGTACATTTACCTCCAGAGGCGGAAGGTGTTTTTTGAAATATTTTCCCACCAGCTCCCCTTGCTTATTAAAGCAATAGGTGGTATTTCTATAGCCTGTTTCTTCATGGGACAATGCGTTTACGAACACATTTGCCTCGCACCGTTTTGCGGTTTCGATGCATTTATTCAAAAGGATATCTATGTACTTTTTGTGATAATATAAAGTTTCTTCCAGTGTGGTAGTTGCACAGGGAACGTCGCTATATTCCGGCAGAACAATGATATCCGCCGTTTTATCACATTCCTCTAATCTGTCCAGCTTAAACTGAAAATATTCCTCCGAAAAGCTTAAATCATTGGAATAAGGTGGTTGTATGATAATTGCTTTCATGATGTGTCTCCTTTAGCTGTATGATATGTTCAGTATATCACAATTAAAAATAATTTGCAACACAATCAATTGACAAAATTGCATTTCCGTAATAAAATAATAAGAAAGAAATGCAAGGAGCACATAACATGAGAATGCGAAGAAAAAAGCACCGCGAAGACAGGCTGGAAAACTGCAGTGATATTATTATAGGAAATATTATGGATTACGCCGATGATTTGGGCGCCGTGTTTGAAGAGCCCCAAAAACCGCTTTGTTTGGAAATTGGTTGCGGCAAGGGCACGTTTATTACGGAAACCGCCAAAAAATATCCCGACGTGAATTTCATTGCTTTCGAAAAGAATCTGGATGTGGCGGTATTGGCTGTGGAACGCGCAAAAGCGGCAGGGCTTTCTAATGTGAAATTTGTGACGGGGAACGCCGATTATTTAAAGGACTTCACCTGTTCTTCTGCATGCGAAAGAATCTACATCAATTTCTGCGACCCCTGGGCAAAGGTTCGTTATGCCAAGCGCAGGCTCACACATGCAAACTATCTTACCGTGTGGCAAAAGCTTTTAAAAGAAGGCGGCGAGCTGCACTTTAAAACCGACAACCGGGATTTATTTGAGTTTTCCTTAAATTCTTTTTCCGATTTTGGTCTTAGGCTTAAAAACATTTCCCTGAACCTCCACGCAAGCGGATGGGAAGGCAACATCATGACAGAATATGAAACCATGTTTGCCGCAGAGGGAAAACCGATATACAGATGCGAGGTTGTATTTTAAAAGCGTGTCGAGATTTTCTCGACACGCTTTATCTCTTTATTCTTCTATACTCCAGATAGTCTGCATAATCACCGCAGGCTTTCTGGCAGATTCGGGATGGGCATAGTATATGGTTAAGATTCTGCCATCGGAAAGCTCTACGGAGCTGGGGTATCCCAAATCGGCGGTGATGCCTTTGTTATCATAAATCACATGATCTTTGGACCAGGTTTTGCCGTCGTCGTAGCTGATCATGGCGCGCACTCCAAAAGGCTCTGCTCTGTATCCGTAGGTGGAAATGAGTGCGCCGGAGGAATGCTTTAAAAGATGCGCCGGTGCACCGCCACGGTCGGAAAGAATCTGTCTGGGTTTGGAGAATTTCAGGTCGGAAAGGCTGGCGTTTGACTGGAATGTCGTAAATAATCCCTTATCGTCCTGCACACGGATATGCACAATCACTTTATCTCCCGCCACAATGGCATGAGGCTCACAATCCAATGCGCCCTCCAAACACCCTTCTATCTCGCCAAGCTTTTCATAAGAGCCGTCGGAATACACCTTATAATAATGGATTTCGTTGTCGCCATCATTGGCATCAAATCGTCTTCCTACATACAAAAGTGTTCCGTCGGGAAGCTCGCAGGGACCGTGAGGAGAAGAAACGGGAATTTTCTTGACTTCACTAAAGGTTACGCCGTTATCATGGCTGATGATAAAGGTTGAGCCTAAGTATTTTTCCTGCTCGCCGCCTTTGTCTACAATATTTAAATAGGCATTCATATATTCGATTTCTTCTCTGCCTCTGTCATCCCAGTCCTTATCGTCATAGGGAACATTTGCACTTCTTTGAAACTCCGTGGTGTTATTGAAGCTGGTAACAATTACGTTGCTTTCTCCGAACGCACAGATACCGCCGTCACGGTCATCCAAGGGAGTGTCAATTAAAATCATCATGGGAGACCAGGTTTTTCCCTCATCACAACTCACAGAGCCCACACATTTTCCGAAAGGGCAAACGTGCTGATAGCGCATGCCCGATGTCACGAGCATCAGTTTTCCGTCCCTTAAACGGGTTACCGTCGGCCAGCCGAAATAATTGTGAAAGCTGGTGTTATGAGAAAGAACGACTTTGGTTTCATCTACTTTTATGTTCACGAAAAAATTCCTCCTTTGCATCGATAGCTATATTATATAGAAAAAAGCTTTTTCTGTCAATCATCCCAGCGGAAATGTTTTTTGAATTCATTTCTTATTAGTTAATTTCAGGGCAAAAAACGAGAACTTTTTTATCTTCCTTTCGGTGGTTTTCATGTATTTTTCTTTGAAAAAACAGACAATGATATATATTTTTATCGTTTTTTGCTTTTGATAATTAAAAGGTTTGACAAAAAGAACAAAGTATGCTAATATTTTACCAAGGCAAAAGCCAAAACACATAGACGAAAGAGGTACTAGTTATGCAGATGAATTACATCAGAGAACTCCCGGGACCGAAGGAAATTAAAGAGCGCTATCCCCTTCTTCCCGAGTATGCGTCATTAAAGGATCAGCGCGACGCGGAGATCAGAAAGGTCTTTACAGGAGAATCTGATAAGTTTATTCTTCTGATTGGTCCTTGCTCCGCAGATAATGAGGACGCACTTTTAGATTACTGCACCCGCCTTGCCGCTGTGCAGGAAAAGGTTGCAGATAAGATTTTAATCATTCCCCGTGTTTATACAAACAAACCCCGTACCACAGGTGACGGCTACAAGGGTATGCTCCATCAGCCCGACCCCACTAAGAAAGCAGATATGCTGCACGGTATTTTAGCTATCCGTAAGATGCACACAGACGTTATCGCAAAAACCGGTTTCTTCTGTGCAGACGAAATGCTGTATCCCGAAAACTACAGATACCTTTCCGACCTGCTTTCTTATATCGCAGTTGGTGCACGTTCTGTTGAAAATCAGCAGCACAGACTGGTATCCAGCGGTATTCCCGTTCCGGTCGGTATGAAAAACCCCACCAGCGGTGACTACTCCGTTATGCTGAACTCCATTATCGCGGCACAGCATCCTCACACCTTTATTTACGGCAGCTGGGAAGTGGAAACCGAAGGTAACCCCTATGCGCATGCAATCCTGCGTGGTTCCGTGAACAAGCACGGTCAGGCAAACTCCAACTATCACTATGAAGACCTGATTCGCTTATACGATATGTATGCAGCTAAAAACCTGCAGAATATGGCATTGATTGTGGATGCAAACCACTCCAACTCCAACAAGCAATATTTAGAACAGGTGAGAATCTGCAAGGAAGTGCTTCACTCCTGCAGACACTCTGCCGATATTCATAATTTAGTAAAAGGCTTTATGATTGAAAGCTATATTGAAGACGGCGCACAGAAAATCGACGAAGGAATTTACGGAAAATCCATCACCGATCCTTGCCTGGGCTGGGAAAAGACAGAGCGATTGATTTTAGACATCGCTGATTTACTGTAATCAAATGAAAAAATACAAATTTTATAAAAATATGACAAAAAGGAGGAATTACAATGGTTGAAAACAATGTGCAGACACGTGAGGTGGCTCTTCGAATTCGTAACGCAAGAGAAAGCCTGGGGCTGACCGAAGAAATCATGGCGCAGAACACCGACACCACCGTATCCGAGTATCTGGCATATGAAAATGGCGAAAAAGACTTCGACTTTACATTTATCTATAAATGTGCGAAGTGTTTCAACCTGGACCCTACAGATTTATTAAAGGGTGCAAGCCCCACATTAACCAGCTATGAAGTAACCCGTGCAGGCGGTGGCCTTCCCATTACCCGCAACGAAGGTTATGAATATAAAAACAAGGCTTCCATGTTTAAAAACAAAACAGCAGAGCCTTATCATGTGGTGATTCCTTATATTGAAAACGGCGAAGGCGGTCACGCCTCCTCCCATAAAGGTCAGGAATTCGATATCGTGATCCGCGGTACACTGCAGATCACCGTTGGAAACAACACAGAAATCTTAAACGCAGGCGACACCATTTATTATAACAGTAGCCTGTCCCACTCCATGAAAGCTTTGGGCGGCGCTCCGGCTGAAATCTATGCCATCGTTATGAAAGACACCGGCAGCGAAGCCACATACGGCGACGAAGCTCCGGTTGTAGCTTCTCGCGCATCCGCAAGTAACGAAATCTGCAGTGATTTTATTCACACTGTAGAAGACAGAGACGGAAGACTCGTTGACATTTCCTTCCCCAACCAGGAAAACTTTAACTTTGCATTTGACTGTGTGGACGCTATGGCAAAGAAAAATCCCGATAAGCTTGCTATGCTCCACATTTCCAACACAAAAGAGGAAAGACGCTTTACCTTTGCCGACATCAGCAAATATTCTTCCCAGACTGCAAACTATTTTGCGTCCTTAGGCATCAAAAAAGGCGACCGTGTTATGCTGGTCTTAAAGCGTCACTACCAGTTCTGGTTCTCAATTTTAGCGCTTCACAAGCTGGGTGCTGTGGTAATCCCTGCAACCAACCAGCTGGTTGAGCACGATTTTGATTATCGTTATAAAGCTGCAGGCGTTTCTGCTATTGTCTGCACCGCTGATGGTGAGGTTTCCGACCATGCAGCAGCGGCCGAAAAAACATATCAGCCTATCACCAAGATTTTAGTAGGCGGCAAAAAAGACGGCTGGCACGATTTCGACAGCGAGCTTCCCGCATTCTCCGACGTATTTGAAAGAAGCGAGGATTCTGCTAAAGGCTCCGATCCCATGCTGATGTTCTTCACATCCGGCACCACGGGTTATCCGAAAATTGCAACACATAACCACAAGTATCCTTTAGGACACTATATCACAGCAAAATACTGGCACAATGTAAATCCCGAAGGCATCCACTTTACCATCTCCGACACCGGTTGGGGTAAAGCGCTCTGGGGCAAGCTGTACGGTCAGTGGCTGGCTGAAGCGGCTGTGTTTGTTTACGATTTTGACCGTTTCAACGCAGACGAAATTCTGCCCATGTTCAAAAAGTACAACATCACCACCTTCTGCGCACCACCCACCATGTACCGGATGCTCATCAAGCAGGATCTGAGCAAATACGACCTTTCCTCCATCCACCACGCCACCACTGCCGGCGAGGCACTGAATCCCGAGGTCTTCTACAAATTCGAGCAAGCCACCGGTCTGCGGATCGCAGAGGGCTTCGGCCAGACAGAAATGACCCTGGGCATCGCCAACCTGGTGGGCACCGAGCTGAAGCCCGGCGCCATGGGCAAGCCGGTTCCCGGCTACGGCATCGACCTGGTGGACAGCGACGGCAATCCTGTAGCCGACGGTGTCAACGGCGAGATCGTTATCCGCACCGATCCCCAGCCCACCTGCGGCGTGTTCCTGGGTTACTACCGGAACAAGGAAGCCACCCAGAATGTGTGGCATGAC
>JAFQLU010000027.1 GCA_017396465.1 Clostridia bacterium
AAGCGGCAGACACATTGTTTGAAGCGTCCTTAAAAGGCAGAACAACCGGTATTACCATGCTTCCGGAACAGGAATATTACATTGCATTTGAAACATATCAACCTCTGATGGATATTTATCTGCCGATGAGCGGTGCGTATATCAAGTCCATTATTGCAGCAAACTAAGGAGAAAAACCCGTGGAAAAACAAATTAACCTTATTGATTTAGTAAAACTGTATATGCGCCGTTGGTGGGTGCTGGTGATTGGTCTTGTAATCGGCGGTATTGTTGCCGGTGTATACAGTACCTTCTTTATCACCAGAATCTATGAATCCGGTGGTTCTCTTTACACCGAAAACCAGAATGACGTGTTAAAGCAGGAAGTAACAGACGTTAACCTGAATATGATTACGGTACGTCGAGAACTGGTTGGTACATATGCCGAGGTTCTGACGAGTAACACCTTTTTAAAGAAGGTAGCAGAAGAAAGCAATCTGGGATATACCCATGAGCAGCTTCTTGGTATGCTGAACATGAGCTCCAAGAATGAAACGGAAATCTTGGTAATCATTGTAAAATCTCCGATTCCGCAACATGCTTATATCATCGCGCAGACCATTATGGAACTGGCTGAAGAACAAATCAGTTCTGTGGTTGAAGGCGGTAGTGTAACACTGTTAGATGAACCGGAATTCCCGACGACATTCTCGTCGCCGAATATTTTGAAAAACACACAGCTCGGTATGCTTATCGGCCTTCTGCTTAGCCTGATTATAGTGTTTACAATCGAAATGTTGGACAACAAGGTGAAGGATGCAGGTCAGATTTCCAATATGTTTAAATATCCCGTATTGGGTGAAATTCCTTACTTCGTAATGGGAAACAAAAGAAATACTTCCAAGAAAAAGGTAAATCTGCAGGAACAGCAGCAAGTGGAAGAATAATGTTTTTCATCTTTTGAGAAGAGAGGCGCAGTATGTATTTTAAAAAAATTACAGATATGATAGCGGACAGTGCGGATAACGGGCAACTGCAAAAAAAAATGCAGTTTATCCAGGAATCATACAAGAATGTTCGTGCAAATCTTTTATTTGCCCTTGCGGGGACAAAAAATGAGAAAGCAAAGATCCTGATGTTCACCAGCGCGGAGCAGGGTGACGGAAAAACCACAACATGTCTGAACCAGGCGGCGGCGTTTGCGGATGCCGGTGCAAAGGTTTTGGTTGTGGATGCCGACTTAAGACGCCCGAGGATGGAACGCTATATTTACTCGGAAAAGAAACGGAAAGGTCTTTCGGATGTTTTAGGTGGATTTGCAGATGTGGAAGATGTTATCGTAAAGCCAACCAATTGCAATTTCGACTGTTTGTTTTCCGGAAGCATTCCTCCAAATCCTTCGGAGCTTCTGATGCTGGAAATTGTAGGTGATTTGTTTGAAAAACTGGCGGAGCATTACGATTACATTTTCGTAGATACACCGCCTGTCGGTATAGTTTCTGAAACACTGTATCTGACACAGTTTGTCACCGGTGTAGTTCTGATTGCGAAAAAAAGAAAAACACATATCCGCAAAATGCAGGATGCAGTTGCTTCTTTAAATTTTGCGCATGCCAATATTTTAGGAATTGTATTGAACGGCTCTGCAGATTCTACTTCGCGTACATATTACCGTTCCAAAGACAAATACTATTATTATTGATGAAACAAATGAAACAGGTTGCAGCTGTGCTGTAGCCTGTTTCCGTTTTTCTTTAAAAATCAGCTTGAGAGAGGAGTAATGATGCGTGATAAAGAGAACCGTGTTGTGGCTTGCGGTCATTCTGCTATCGCTGAGGATTTTTGGATTTTCCTCCGATACCGGACCGGAATCGGACAGCATGAGCCAAAAAATTACAAAGGTTGTTGTGAACGTGGTAGAAAAATCAATACCAACCTCCGCGCAAAGTGAAAGTGATTCTGAAAAACTATTTGAATTATGTCATTTTATTGTGAGAAAAACCGCTCATTTTTCTATTTATGCGCTTCTCGCGGTGCTTACGTTGCTTCTTGCACGAAGTTATGAGTTGAAAATGCGCGTTTCAGCTTTGATTTCCGCCTCTTACTGTCTTTTGTTTGCTGTCAGTGATGAGATTCATCAATTGTTTGTCAGCGGAAGGAGCGGGCAAATCAGCGATGTTTTCATTGACTTTTGCGGCACGTTGTGCGGAATAGGTTTTGTTTCGCTGATATGTTTTTTGTGGAACAGACGAAAGAAGTCTGTTAAAGACGGAACGGAATGAGATATTCGAATTGAAGGTGGATACCTGTCAGTAGAACCGCATACACTTGTGAAATAAAACTTTTTTATAACGTTTTTGAGTTTTAACAAATTGTTCATACCAGTGTAAAAAAATTAGTTTATGATAGTAGTATAGGAAAAAATCGAATCTTGTCCAATTACGGAGGTATACATCATGGAAGAATACAACAACTTCTATTTCAACGATTCTGACAATCATAAAAACGCAGCAGGCGAATATCAGGATGGTCCTTCTGCTGAATGTGAGCCAAACGAACGGGAAAATTATCAATGGTATGATGACGAGTATCAGCCTGCGATGAGCGGTACCGTGACGGATGAACGCGCGTTATCTGTTTACAGACCCAAGCCTAAAAAGAAACTCAGAAAAAATCCGATTTTTGTTGGGATTGTGAGCTCTGTGCTCACATCTGCAATCTGTTTCGGCGCTTTTGCTTTTGCATTTGGTATGCATAACGGTCGGATACAAAAGCCGGAAGGAAATCATTTAACCATTGGCGGAAATGTTGCGAATAGCACTTCGGGTGTGACCAATACAGCTACGAATGCAAATATAACGGGTCAAATGGCTATTCCGGATATTTACGACAAAGTGTCTCCTGCGGTGGTGAGCATCATCACGACATCGCAAGGCAGCAGCGGCTACCTGGGCGGCGGAACGCAGACCGGTAGTGGCTCCGGTGTTATTTTAACAGCAGATGGATATATTGTAACCAATAACCATGTGGTTGACGGTGCATCTATTATTACTGTGAAAACCATTGCAAACCAGTCTTTAGATGCACAGGTTGTGGGAAAAGATGCCAGAACTGATTTAGCTGTGTTAAAAGTAGAATGTGAGCAGGCACTTCCTTTTGCTGAATTAGGAGACTCTTCTTCGCTTCGCGTAGGTGATATGGCACTTGCCATCGGTAACCCTCTGCAGGAAGCTTTGGCGAGTACCCTGACTGTCGGATATATCAGCGCTATTAACAGAACCATGGTAATTGAAGACAGACAGATGACGCTTCTGCAAACTGACGCTGCAATCAATCCCGGTAATTCCGGCGGTGCTTTAATTAATATTTTTGGTCAGGTTATCGGTATCAATACAGCAAAATCCACCGGCTATGATGTAGAAGGCTTAGGCTTTGCTATTCCGATTAATGAGGCAATCCCGGTTGTAGAATCTATTATTGAGCACGGTTATGTGAAGGGCAGACCTCTGGTTGGTATCACCGGTATTGATGTCACAGAGCAAATTGCCAAAGCGAACAATCTGCCTATCGGCGTATATGTGCAGAGTGTGATAGAAGGCGGCGCTGCTGACAAAGGTGGTTTAAAACCCGGTGACGTTATCTTGAAATTCTCCGGCAAGGAAATTACCAGTATTGATGAAATCAACGAATTGCGAGATGAATGCAAAGTTGGTGATTCGGTTGACGTTGAGGTTTCCAGAAACGGTAATGTGAAGAAATTCACCATCGTTCTGCAGGAAGAAACACCTATTGAAGAAATTCCGCAGAATGAAAACCAGCAGCAGATTCCCCAGCAGGACGGCAATCAGTATGGTGGTGGTCAGCCCTATCAGTTCCCCTCTGATTTCTTCTCCTGGTTCGGATGGTAAGACAATAACGAAATAAAAGGAGCGGCAAAGCCGCTCCTTGTTTTTTGTGTGCAAAAAAGCACCTGCTGTTGCAGGTGCTTTTGATTTTTATAGGTTTGTGTTCGGTGCTTTTGCCACGTTGGTGTCTTTATAGTATTCTCTTAAAACATCGCAGGAGTGACCAAGCTTTTCCAGCTCTTCTTCGGAAAGCTCCAATGTGAGCTGGCTTCTTACGCCGTTTCTTCCCACGATACAGGGAACGCCGGCATACACATCATGCTGACCGTATTCGCCGTTTAAATAGGTGGAAACAGTTAAAATACTGTTTTCGTTTCGCAGAATTGCTTTTGTTATCCGCACCAGCGCCATTCCGATACCGTAATATGTGGACTGCTTTGCGGCAATGATTTCCTGCGCCGCATTTTTTACCTTGTCACCGATTTCGTCCATATCGGATGCGTTAAAGCGGTCACCATAGGTATTGATAATGTCTGTCACGGATTTAGTTCCCACCATAGCCTGAGACCATGGAACAAACTCGGTTTCACCATGTTCACCAATCACATAAGCGTGAACATTTTTGGGGTCAATGGCAAAGTATTCACCCAGCAGGAAACGAAGTCTTGCGGTATCTAATGTGGTGCCTGTTCCGATGACTCTGTGATGGTCAAAGCCGGAAAGCGTTTTCACAACATGTGTCATCACATCAACGGGATTTGTGGCAACTAAGAAAATACCGGAAAAACCGGAAGCCACAACCGGCTCAACGATGGACTTGAATACGGCGGTGTTACGCTGAAGAAGCGCAGGTCTGTCCTCACCGGGCTTCTGGGAAACACCGGCACAGATTACCACGATATCTGCATCGCTGCAGGTACTGTAGTCCGCCTCATAAATCCGCATGTTGGCACCGGAGAAGGCAAGACCGTGATTTAAGTCCATGGCTTCGCCCCGTGCCTTATTCTTGTTTACATCAATTAAAGCAAGCTCGTTGCACACGTTCTGGTTCAGGAGCGCATAAGCGTAGCTCATGCCCACGAAGCCTGTACCAATCAGCACAACCTTTTGTTTTTCGTCTTTCATATTTTTCCCTCCGAATTAGTTTGATATCAGGAACGGTATCAGCCCTTGAAGGATTTGAAATTCATATGGCTGTTTAAGAGCTTGGAGGATTTCAAAGCTCCCAGAATGATACCGGAAATTACGAAGTCAATACAGTGATGAATGAATGTGCCGCAACCAACGGTTACGAAGATGAAGAAGAGAGAGCCTGTGCCGGTAAAAAGCAGAGTAGCGGCAGCAACCAGCATTTCGGCAACCGCGTGAACGATGCCTGTCGCGAAAACTGTCAGAAAAATATTATATTTTTTCTGCAGCATTTTCCAGCCTAAAAGACCGAAGAACAGGTGCATGAATGCGCGAGCTGCAACCCAGGGTCCCAAGCCGTTCATTAAAAAGCCGGCTGTGCTTCCGATTGCGGTTCCCACAACGGCAAAGGGTCCGATGAACATTGCAAGAATTCCCGGAACATGTGCCGCAAAGGTGGCAGAGAAGATGGGCTCTAAAACCAGCTTGATAGGCATAAATAACGGAATCAGAATGGATAACGCTGTGAGCAGAGCCGCGATAGCAATATCTTTTGTAGAAACTGTTTTTTTATTCATTATGTAGCCTCCTGAAAGTTTTGCACCGGAAAATGTGTCTTGGCATAGGATGTAGTGAAAGATGAATTGGAGGGAATACAGCATATGACAGGAAACATTTTCATAGATGCAGTATGGGTATTTATGATTGTGTATGCATGCATACATATTTGTTACGAAGTTGGTACCTTTTTGGTAGAACGATTTTCTGCATACCACCATCGGGATTTTGTGATTTTGCTCCTTACATCCGGAGTGGAAACTCTGGAAATGGATATCCGGATGGCAATCAAGCGAAGCGAAGATTTAGGATGCAGTCTCCTGATTGTGGACTCGGGATTATCAACAGAAGAACAGATGATTTTGTTCCGGCTGACAGACCCGTATCACCATATTGTGCTTGCAACAATGGAGAATGCATTGGAACAAATCCGTGCCGCAGATGCGGTTAACGCGGCTCTGTGATTGTGCCGCCGCCAAGCAGAATATCATCGTCGTAGAACACAGCCGCCTGACCGGGCGTGATGGCGCGGGCAGGGGTTTCTAAATGAACCCGGTAGCCTTTTTCGGTTTTTTGGATGTGACAAGGTACTTCCTTGGCACTATACCGCACCTTGCATAGGCAGGACAGTGTTTCGGGCAAGGATGAAAATGCGGAGAAGGAACAATCCGCAATAGAGAAGCCTTCCGAAAACTCCATGCCGGATTCTCCTAAGGTAACCGTGTTGGCACCGGTGTCGACAGAAAGCACGAACATGGGCTTTCCAAAGCCCATTCCCAGCCCCTTTCGCTGACCTACGGTGTAGCGGAAGGCGCCCTGATGGGTTCCGATGATGTTGCCGTTTGTATCTAAAAAGCTTCCGGGGCAATCCGGAAGATAGTTTGCCAGAAAAACATCCTTTTTCCCATCGGGAATAAAGCAGATATCCTGGCTGTCTTTCTTTCTTGCCACGGATAAACCGAAATCTTCGGCAAGCTTTCGCGCTTCTTCTTTGGTGTAGCTTCCCAAAGGCATCACGGTGCGGGAAAGCACGGATTGGAGCAATGTGTAAAGAAAATAGGTCTGATCCTTTTCTGTGCAGACGGCTTTTTTCAAAACATACATGCCGTTATTGTTTTTTATCACCTGTGCGTAATGTCCCGTGGCTAAAGCATCGCAACCGTTTTTTTCTGCCAAAACCATCATTTCACCGAACTTGATGCTTTTGTTGCAGGCAACGCAAGGGTTCGGCGTTCTTCCTGCTTTGTATTCAGCTACAAAGTAGTCAGTAACATGCGTTTTGAACGACGCGCGAAAATCCTCGGTGATGTGCGGAATGCCGATGGAATCGCAAACGGCTTTCGCATCTCTGGCAGATGTACCGTCGTCCTGCTCGGTTAAAAGAAGGGTAGCGCCCAGCACATCGTAGCCCTGATTTTTGAGTAAAAGAGCGGCGACGGAAGAATCAACACCGCCGCTCATACCTAAAAGCACTTTCATATTATTCGTGTGCATGGCAGTCGCCACATTTGCAGGTGCGGATTTCCATGGGAGGCTCAATGCCTAACCGTGCATAATAATCCGCAATCGCCGCGTTGATGGCTTCTTCTGCCAGAACAGAACAATGCACCTTTGCGGGGGGGAGACCGTCTAACGCTTCCATAACCGCTTTGTTTGTAAGCTTTAAAGCTTCTTCGATGGACTTGCCCTTAACCATTTCGGTTGCCATGGAGCTGGTTGCAACAGCGGCGCCGCAGCCGAAGGTTTTGAAGCTGACGTCTACGATAATATCGTTTTCAATTTTCATGTAAATCTTCATAATATCGCCACACTTGGCGTTTCCAACCTGGCCGATTGCGTTAGCATCTGCCAGCTCACCCACATTTCTGGGGTTGGAAAAATGATCCATAACTTTTTCGCTATACATGGTGAGTCATCCTTTCCTGTATCTTATTCCTGATTTTTAACCTGTTCGTATAAGGGCGACATGTCACGGAGTCTCTGCACAATATTGGGGAGAAGCTCCAGCACTTTGTCGATTTCTTCTTTGGTGTTCTGTTCCCCGATGGAAAGACGCAGAGAACCGTGCGCAATTTCGTGGGGAAGTCCCAATGCCAAAAGCACATGGGAGGGGTCGAGTGATCCGCTGGTGCAAGCCGAACCGGAGGATGCGGCAACACCGTTTAAGTCCAGCAGAAGAAGCAGGGATTCGCCTTCGATAAACTGGAAGGAAAAGTTTACGTTGCCCGGCAGTCTGTCTGTGGGGTGACCGTTTAACTTGATGTAAGGAATTTTTTCCTGAATGCCTGCAATGAGATAATCACGCAGGGCAGAAATTTTCTGCATTTTTTCAGAAAGTGCGCCGGTAGCCAGGGAAATGGCTTTTCCCATACCAACGATGGAAGCCACATTTTCTGTTCCGGCTCTTCTGGCGCGCTCCTGTGCGCCGCCGTGCATAAAGATTTCGGGGCGGATACCGTTCTTCACATACAGAGCACCGATTCCCTTAGGACCGCGGAATTTATGTGCGGACATGGAAAGCATATCGATGCTCATCTCTGCAACGTTTACGGGGACAGAACCTACTGCCTGAACCGCGTCGGTATGGAACACAACGCCGTGTTCTTTAGCAATAGCGCCGATTTCGGCAATGGGCTCAATCGTTCCGATTTCGTTATTTGCCATCATGATGGTAATTAAAATCGTGTCGGGACGGATAGCGGCTTTGACTGACTCGGGTGATACCTTACCGTCACTGTCAACGGGAAGATAGGTTACCTCAAAGCCCTGCTTTTCCAAGGATTCCAAGGTGTGCAGAACGGCGTGATGCTCAATGGCGGAGGAAATGATGTGCTTTCCTTTCTTTTCCCTTGCTTTTGCAATGCCTTTGATTGCCCAGTTGTCTGCCTCGGAGCCACAGCCTGTGAAATAAATTTCGGTGGGCTTTGCGCCGATGGCTTCTGCCACCTGAACGCGAGCACTTTCAACTGCTTCCTTTGCGGACTGACCCAAACCGTAAATAGAGGAGGGATTGCCGTATTCTTCCGTGAAGTAAGGCATCATAGCCTGAAGCACTTCCGGGTGAAGCGGTGTGGTTGCGCTGTTGTCTAAATATATCAGATTTGTCATGATTTCACTCTCCTGTAAATGGGGAAACCCCACTTGAATACTCTATTAGAATATTATACACCATTTTGATAGGAATTTCAACAAGAAAAACTACCAAAATTAGAAGAGTTTCCCGTATGCTTTTTGGCTTATTATAGAACAAATTTCCTCCGGCGTTCTTCCGTGGGCGTTTACCAGGAAAACTCCGCTCCCGAAAAGGGCGTTTGACGCACGCGCCTGCGGCACAAAAATATCGGGAATAGAGGTACGAAGATACACCGCTACATGGTACGATTCACCGCTTTCAAAGTCTATGACGCGATGCCCCGCAGAAAGAAGGGCGCGCTTTACGGAATCCAGTCCTTGTTCAACTGCAATTATCATATTGGTTCTCCTTTTGATTTTTTTGAATTAGTATACCCCGGTTGCAAAAAAATCTATACATTTTGAAGGTTTTGTGATAAAATATTCATATCTGCACAAAATATGCAAAGAACAGAAACTGAAGGAATGATATAATTTGTGCGGAATTGTGGGATACACGGGAAAAAAACAGGCAAAATCCATATTGCTTTCAGGCCTTGATATACTGGAATACAGAGGCTATGACTCGGCAGGTATCTGCATAGAGGAAAACGGCGCTTTTGCGCTTTGCAAAGCATCGGGAAAACTGGAACGGCTCAGAGAAAAATCCCAAAATCATGTTTTTTCCGGCACCTGCGGAATCGGGCACACCCGTTGGGCAACCCACGGTGCACCTACGGAGGAAAATGCGCATCCGCATCTTTCGTCCGACGGAAGTTTTTCCGTTGTGCATAACGGCATCGTTGAAAACGCAGAAGCACTTCGTGCTATGCTGAAGGAGCATGGCTTTTCCTTCCGGTCGGACACCGATACGGAGGTGGTGCCACAGCTTATGCAGTATTTTTATCGCGGAAATGTGCAGGAAGCTTTTTTGAAAACCGTAAAAATGCTTTCGGGTTCCTATGCCTTAGGCGCAATGTCGACCTACGAGCCGGGGAAAATCTTTGCGGCGGCAAGGGAAAGTCCGCTTCTGGTGGCAAAAGGGGCGGACAGATGCTTTGTGGCATCGGATGCCATGGCGTTTCCTTTGGAAGATTTGCAGATATATTCGGTAGAAGCAGGAGAACTTGCGGTACTATCCAAAAATGGCGTTTTGTTTCAGAATACAGATGGTGAAGCAATCACCAAGCAACCGATACAGGTAGAACGGGAATGTATCCAACATGATAAGTCGGGATATGACTTTTTTATGCTGAAGGAAATTATGGAGCAGCCGGCTATTCTTGCAAAGCTGGCGCAAACGGATATGGGGAAGCTTTCTTTATCCGATGAATTGGTTCAATCTGTGCGGTGCGTTCATATCATTGCCTGTGGCAGTGCGTATCACGCAGGGCTTGCGGGGAAACGGTTTCTGGAAAGTCTGGCAGGGGTACCGACCTTTGTAGAAATGGCATCGGAGTTTCGGTATCGCAGTCCCATTCTGGAAAAAGGAGATCTTGTGATTGCCGTCAGTCAATCCGGCGAAACGGCAGATACCATTGCGGCGTTTCGGTATGCAAAAGAGAAGGGAGCGGCTACGCTTTCTGTTGTCAATGTGCTTGGAAGCACGCTGGCAAGAGAAGCAGACGGCGTTTTATATACCGATGCAGGTCCCGAAATTGCCGTTGCAACCACAAAGGCATACACGGCGCAGGTTTTGGTGCTGTATCAGCTGAGTCTGCATCTGGCAGAAAAAAGAGGTAGAATCTCTCTGGAAGAGAGCCAAAAGCTGAAAGAAAAAATGAAAAAGCTTCCGCAAAAAGCAGAAAAAGTGGTAAAGCAGGCGGAAGAAATCCGGAAAATAAGCGAAGAAATCAAAAACGTTAATCATATATTTTTTATCGGTCGGGGTGCTGATGCCGATACGGCGGCAGAAGGTGCGCTGAAGCTGAAGGAAATCACCTATATTCACGCTGAGGCATATGCCGCAGGGGAGCTGAAGCACGGCACCATTTCCTTGATGGAAGAGGGAACGCCGGTGATTGCCATCGCAACGCAAAAGGCGCTATATGATAAAATGCGCAGTAATATACAGGAAGTGAAAGCAAGAGGGGCGCGCGTTTATGCATTTACTCCGGATGCGCAGATTGCCAGGGAAGCGGATTATGCGCTATATCTTCCGGATACGGATGAGCATCTCGGGAGTGTTTTAGCGGCGGTTTCGCTTCAGCTGCTTTCGTATTATACGGCAATCGGAAAAGGGCTTGACGCGGATAAACCGCGGAATCTGGCAAAATCCGTTACGGTAGAATAAAAAGAAGGAACACAGGAGGAAGAACATGAAAACAGTCATCATCACCGGAATGTCCGGCGCCGGGAAATCCACGGCGATACATATGTTGGAGGATATGGGCTATTATTGCATCGATAATATTCCGCCCACGCTGATTTCCAATTTTATCACATTGTGCAAAAGCTCGCATATTCCCATGGATAAGATTGCTCTTGTGGCAGATGCACGGTCGGGCGAGCTGGTAACTCATCTTGCCGATGAAATCGATACATATAAAAAAGCCGGCAATGAATGTGCGGTTCTGTTTTTAGATGCAGATGATGTAGCCATCACCAAACGGTATAAAGAAACGAGACGCAGACATCCCCACGCCGGAACTGGCAGGATTGAAGACGGTATCCGTTTTGAACGGGATTTGTTTTCTGAAATCCGCGACCGTGCCGATTATGTGGTTGATACCTCACGGGTGCTGACAAAAGAATTGCGGGAAAAGCTGCTTTCTTTGTTCGGTACAGCCGACAAAACCTATGAGCCCATAGAGGTCAGCGTGATATCCTTTGGTTTTAAGCGCGGAATTCCGCAGGATTGCGACCTTTTATTTGATGTGCGGTTTATGCCGAATCCCTTTTATGATGAGGAATTAAAAGGCTTGACGGGAAAAGATAAACGCGTGGCGGACTACGCCTTAAACTGCGAAAGCAGCAGGGCGTTTCTTGCCAAACTGGAAGACATGATAGAATTTCTGCTTCCTCTGTACGCCGAGGAAGGAAAGCAATCCTTGGTTGTGGGAATCGGTTGCACCGGCGGCAAGCACCGTTCTGTTGCTGTGGCGGAGCATCTGGCAAAATATGTGAAGCAGAAAAATTATAAAGCAGAAGTGATACACCGGGATGCCGGACAGGAATAGAAATGGGAGTGCGAAATAAGTCCGGAACACAAAAAAGTGGAGACAAAGCGAAATCAAAAAAACAGAGCTGTAAAAACAATTGTTTTTACAGCTCTGTTTTGGTAGAGGAGAGGATTTAAAATGAAACGGTCAGTTCATTTCCGTTGTAATCCACGGTAAAGACCGTACCGGGGTGCAAATCGTTTGCAATCATGGTTTTGGCAAGGAGGGTTTCCACCTTGCTTTGCAGGAAACGGCGCAGGGGGCGCGCACCGTAAATGGGATCATAGCCTGCTTCAATGATATATTCCTTCGCTTTGTCGGTAAGTGTCACGTCAAGCTGCTTTTCGGCAAGGCGTTTTCTTAAATTCTCAATCATCAAATCCACGATTTTGCCAATTTGGGATTTTAAGAGGGGCTTATAGAACACGATTTCGTCCAGTCGGTTCAAAAACTCGGGGCGGAAGGATTGAGAAAGAAGCTGCTCAACGGCGTTTTGCGCTTCCGGCTTGATTTCGCCGGTTTCGTCGATGCCCTCAATCAGGTAAGACGCACCCAGGTTTGATGTCATGATGATAATGGTATTTTTAAAGTCCACGGTTCTTCCCTGGGAATCGGTGATTCTGCCGTCGTCCAACACCTGCAGAAGAATGTTAAACACATCGGGATGTGCTTTTTCCACTTCGTCGAACAAAACAACGGAATAAGCCTTTCTGCGAACGGCTTCCGTCAGCTGACCGCCTTCTTCGTATCCCACGTATCCGGGAGGTGCACCGATGAGGCGGGAAACGGAGTATTTCTCCATGTATTCACTCATATCAATGCGGACAATGTTGTTTTCATCGTCAAACAAAGCCTCCGCCAATGCCTTTGCCAGTTCTGTTTTTCCCACACCGGTGGGACCTAAAAACAGGAAGGAGCCGATGGGACGGTTGGGGTTTTGAATTCCTGCACGGGAGCGGAGAATGGCATCGGAAACTAAAGTTACCGCCGCATCCTGACCGATAACGCGCTGATGAAGAATATCGGGAAGTCTTAAAAGTTTATCCCGCTCGCCCTCCATCAGCTTGGCAACGGGAATTCCTGTCCAGCGGCCAACGATGCGGGCAATCTCTTCGTCCGTCACGCGGTCGCGCAGAAGGTTAAAGGAGGAATTCTGCGTTTCCTCTGCCAAACGTTCTTGTTCCTCAAGCTCTTTCTGAAGCTGAGGAAGCTTGCCGTATTTCAGCTCGGCGGCGCGGTTTAAATCGTAGCTTCGTTCGGCTTGTGCAATTTCGCCATTCACCAGCTCAATTTCTTCTCTTAAGCGCTGAACCTTGCCGATTTCCACTTTTTCGTTTTCCCATTTTGCTTTCATTTCCTTAAAGGATTCCCGAAGCTCTGCAAGACTTGCTTGCAAATCGGAAAGACGCTCTTTGGAAAGGGTATCGTTTTCTTTCTTGAGTGCAGCCTCTTCAATTTCCAGTTGCATGATTCTGCGGGAGATTTCGTCCAGCTCCTGGGGCATGGAATCCATTTCCGTCCGAACCATGGCGCAGGCTTCATCAATTAAGTCAATGGCTTTGTCGGGAAGGAAACGGTCGGAAATATAGCGGTCGGAAAGGGTTGCCGCTGAAATCAGTGCACCATCCTGAATTTTCACGCCGTGGAACACCTCATAGCGCTCCTTTAAGCCTCGCAGAATGGAAATGGTGTCCTCCACGGTAGGCTCTGCCACTAAAACGGGCTGGAATCTTCGTTCCAGCGCTGCATCTTTTTCGATATACTGACGGTATTCGTTCAGCGTTGTGGCACCGATACAGTGCAATTCACCTCTCGCCAGCATGGGCTTTAACAGGTTTCCTGCATCCATGGCGCCTTCTGTTTTGCCTGCGCCCACAATGGTGTGAAGCTCATCAATAAACAGAATGATTTTGCCTTCGCTTTTGCGGATTTCTTCCAAAACGGCTTTCAGGCGTTCTTCAAATTCGCCGCGGAATTTGGCACCGGCAACCAAAGCACCCATATCTAAAGAGAAAATCTGGCGGTCCTTTAAGTTATCGGGCACATCGCCTGCCACGATTCTGCGCGCCAGACCTTCTGCAATGGCGGTTTTACCCACGCCGGGTTCACCGATTAATACGGGATTGTTTTTGGTTTTACGGGAGAGAATGCGGACGGTGTTTCTGATTTCGCTGTCTCTGCCAATCACAGGGTCCAGCTTATTGTTTCTGGCAAGCTCCACCAAATCCTGTCCGTATTTTTTCAAAACATCGTAGGTTGCCTCGGGACTGTCGGAGGTTACACGGGTGTTTCCGCGCACCGTAGCCAAAACCTGCATAAAGGATGAGGTGCTGATGTTTAAGGCTTTGAAAATTTCCTTGAGCGGTGCAGTGGGGGCATCTAAAAGCGCCAGCATCAGGTGCTCTACAGAAACATACTCGTCCTTCATATGCTCCGATTTCTTTTCGGCGTTTGTCAGTGCTTTTTCCACATCGGCGGAGATATAAAGCGCGTCACCGCGAGTAGACGATCCGGAAACCTTTGGCAATTTTCCGATGGCAGAAAGGGTTGCCTGCGTAAGGGATTGCGGTGCGATATTCATTTTTTTCATCAGTTGGGCAATCAGCCCGTTTTCGTCTTCTGAAAGGGCATACAAAAGATGCTCCTGTTCCATTTGTGCATTGCCATACTCTGTAACGGCACTTTGTGCACCGTGGATGGCTTCTAAGGATTTTTGGGTAAATTTTTGCGGATTCATATGAAAACTCCTTTCTATATGAGATATTTTGTGTGTTTGAGATATTCAGTATACACGCCTGCTGTGCATCGTGCGGCAGTTTCCGTATCGGGAAGATAAGAAAAATATGTGTTCAGCGCACGGTCAAACATTTTAATATATTCGGATATGGCAAAGCCGGTTTCATCGGCAGAATACTGCGCGCCATGCGGAACCACAAGGGTTCTTGCAATTTTTCCGTTTTCCGGCGTGTAGGAAACGCCTTTGGGGGCATAGGCGGATTCCAAGCCGGATAAAAAATAGAAAAACTCCGAAAGCGCTTCCATAAAGCTTGCGCTCTGTGTGCGGAAGGAAACCTTTAACGCACCGATGGTTCCTGCCGTTTTGGGAAGAAGCTCCACCGAGTAACGCACCGTGGGATTATATTTATAGGAAAGAGAGCCGAAAAGCGACATCATCGCATCGGATGGCTGTTCCTTCACGCGGAAGGGCATTCCTTCAGCAATTCTTTCTAAACTATCAAAAATTTCGCGGATACGCATTTCCGGTGTAACGTGGGCAAGCTCGCGGGCTAAAACCTCGTTAATAAAGCTGCTGCGGGAAATGCCGCGTTTTGCGGCGGCACGGTCGACAAGTGCTACCACATCATCGTTTAAAACCAGACTATATACACTTTTCTTCATATCGTTCACCTCGCTGTGTTCTGTTTTCATTATAGGACGGCGCAAATAATTTGTCAAGCGAATTATATAATGTTAATAACGAGTTCACAGTTTTTTACGGATTGTGCGCAAAAAAAATCAAAAGATGTGCAATAATTGTCGCAAAAAGTTGTGGTTTTATGCAAGAAATGTGTTGCAGAGAGGTGCTTTTTTTGGTACAATAAAATTGAGAAAGTTTTTA
Organism: Clostridia bacterium; assembly: GCA_017396465.1. Taxonomy (GTDB): domain Bacteria; phylum Bacillota; class Clostridia; order UBA1381; family UBA9506; genus Congzhengia. Next base: position 15,402 of record JAFQLU010000027.1, read on the forward strand.
TGAAACCACAAAGGAGAATGAAATATGAAAAAATGGTGTATGTGGCTTGTGTGTATGATGATACTGACTGTGATGATGCCGGTATCTGCTCCGGTTTCTGCGGCGGTGGAGGTTGACAGAACGGCGAACTTCGTTCTGGACGATTTCTCGGCGGAAACGCTCATTGCATCAACCAACGGAAAAGGTACCTTTACTCGTGTAAAGGAAGGCGCAGGTATATCGGAGGGTGCGGCAAAGATTGTTGCAAACGCCAACTATGCATCCTTAAATTACGGCTTCGGCGCACGGAAAGGCTTCACCTACGATATTTCCGCATGGATTAAGGTGGATGAAACACCCCTTTTAGACCGCGTGGATTTTGTTATATACAGTGACGGTGCAGACGGAAAAACCGGCCTTTTTAATATTGTGAGTGCAAAAAATACAGGTCTTCAAAAAGACAAGTGGGTAAAGGTTTCTGCCGTGTATACCTGCGACGGTAAAGGCAAGCTTGCCGGCGCTCCGGAGCGGTATGATACGGTTCCTGCGGGGAATCTGCAAATCCGTATCGGCGACGGCGTTCTGGCAAACACCATGGCTTCCGGCGTGATTTCCTACACCATTGACGATGTATGCGTGATTCCGAGAGAGAACGTGGAAAAGGTTGTCTCTGAGGGAAACCTTGTGCAAAACGGAAGCTTTGAAGCAGACGAATATTTAAGCGGCTGGTATTATAACGCAAAAAGCGCAACCGTAACAGAAATTGCAGGCGCCAACGGCACGGCTTCGGCGCCGGAAATTACCGTAACCGCCAACTGGGGTGCAATTTATCAGAATGAAGTCGATATGCAGTTCGGCAGAACCTATCAGGTTTCCTACTGGGCGAAAGCCACCTCTGAGGAAGCGGTAGGATTGGAAATTGAGTTTATCTTAACCCGTTCCTCCAAAAGCCTTCTCTATGAATACATCAAGGACCCGGACGACTCCAAGCTTACCACGGAATGGAAAAAGTATGAAGTAACCTATCGGAACAACACCTGTACCGACGATAATACCGTGCCCAATTTCCGATTCCGCGTGGGCAAAGGTACGGAGCATCTTTCCTATGCGGTGGATGAGGTGGAAATTTACGAAGTGCCTACAGAAGGACTTTTGAGTTCTACGGGAAATCTGTCCGGAACACTGCAGGGAGGCTACGGCAGAATTTTCGGCTATATTTCCGCAACCAACGGTCTGGTAAAACACTGTGTGTCGAGAGTGTTAATTCCCTTTGAAAGCGATTACGCCATTTTATACAGCGGCACGAAGGTATACAACGAAATTGAAATTACCAGCAGAGAAAATATTGACGAAAGTGAACTCATCTTTTCGGGCATTGCTATAGACTACATGGGCAACGTAGGTGCGCCTTTTACTTCCAGACACACAAAACCCATGGACGAGTTTTACACAACGGCAGAGTTTAACGAAACGGTGTGGAACAACGATATTCCGTCTCTGACGGCGAGAGTGTCTTATACCGGCAACGTATCTCCCGGTACGCTTTACACTTCCGTTGCGTACTACACCAAAGAGCGTCAGCTCATTTCCGTTGCGGAAAACGCATTGGCGGTTCCCGATACGGGCAACGGCGCTTTGGAATTTTCCGTTCCCAACTGCGCGAGCGCGCAGTACGCAAAGCTGTTCCTGTGGAAAGATAACAGCACGAAACCCATGCAACTGGCGGCAGAAATCGAAAAAATCACCGATGCAAGATTTATTTACATAGACCCTGAAAAGGGCAGTAACAACGTAGACGGAGGTTTTAACAAACCCTTAAAGAGTCTGTTCCAGGCAAGAACACTCTTAAAGAGAGAAATCAAGACGGCAACAAAGGATATCTACCTGATTTTCATGCCGGCAGAATATGCCATCACAAAAACAGAAACCATAGCTGCAACCGAGTATAAAGACGGTGTAAACGTCATTTATACCTCCTACAACAAAAACGATAAAGCGGAATTTACGGGCGGTAAAAACATTTCCGGCACGTTTACGCTTTTCGACCCTGAGAAAAACATTTACCGCGCAAGCGTGGGCGCAGGCACCCAGTCCCGTCATCTGTATGTGAACGGTGTGCGTGCGGTGAAAGCGAAAAACAACGGTCCTTTAAGCAACGCAGTAAACCTCAAGCAGCTTACCTCCGACGGCTCCTATCTGTCGAAGGAAGCGGTGGATAAGCTGGTGGAGGCGGATTCCACCATCAAGTATTCCGATATCGGTATCAAAACCTCAGACACGTTCTTAAAAGACTATAAGCGTGTGAATGATATTGAGCTGGTGTTCTACGAGCAGTGGACAAACCCACGTTGTCAGGTGGCTTCCATCACCGATAACGGTGACGGTACCATTACTTTGGTTATGGATGCCGTTGGTTGGAAGGCAATGTGCCACAAGGGTGGTACGGCGGTAACCACGCCTGTATATATTGAAAATGCCATTGAGCTGTTAGACGAAGAAGGCGAGTGGTATTTAGACAGCGTGGATGGCTATGTGTACTATAAGCCCCGCTTCTTTGAAAATATGAAAACCGCGGATATTGTGCTTCCTACAACGGAAAAAATGTTTGTGCTTGCCGGAGCATCGGTAGATGCACCGATTAAAAATATCCGGTTTGATAATATTGAGTTTACGGAATCCACATGGATGCGTCCGTCTACCGAAAACGGTCACTCCGATGCACAGAACAACCATATCCGCCAGAACGGCGACAAACTCTGTGATGCAGCGATTGAAGTATCTAATGCACATAACGTGGATTTTACAAACTGTGACTTTAACCGTTTGGGTATCACGGCTCTTAAAATGACAGGCGCCATTCAGAATTGTGATGTGGTGGGTAACGAGTTTTACGAGCTGGGCGGCAGCGCCATCAATTTAGGCGAAATTACCGGCACAAACGTGGTAAACCCCAAAGAGGAAAAGTATTTTATCACAGACAACAATATCACGGACAACTACATCCACAATTTCGGTATGGACTTTAAGTCTGCGGCAGGTCTTTCCGTGGGTTTCCCCAAAAATACCAACGTGGTGCACAACGAAATTTACAGCGGTGCATATTCCGGGATGCATATCGGTTACGGCTGGGCGAGTTATGAAAATACCGGTACCGCAACGGAAA
>JAFQLU010000028.1 GCA_017396465.1 Clostridia bacterium
TATTATGAAGTGTGTTAATTTACGGAAAGGAAATGAAAATTGTGTGGTATTTAAGCAAAATAGAAGAAAGAATGACCGAAGAGGACAAACGCTTGTTAAAAAATATTTACGCACCTACGGTTGTTGGGGTGCAGCCGGGAGACAGCCGTAACGGGATATGCGTAATGCCTGACGGTGAAATAAGGCACTATGGTGAAAGAGAAAAGAAGCATCCGTGGGATAAAGGTGATGCTTGCTATATTTCTTCATGCGACGGCGGACTTTCGTGGAAATATCACGAATGTGGTAACAATGTTATGGGGTCTTGTGAGTATATTCCCGAGCTTGGAAAATACTTTGCACTTACTTCGAATGTGGTTATAACAAAGAACGACTCAAACTATCAGGAACCAACAAAAGGAACTTTTCTGAAGATTTCAAAAACAGGTGCGGATGATACTGATTATGAACTGATAAAGGTATCGGATAATGCGTATTTTGATCCGTTTCTTCCAAAGTACATTAAAAGCAAAAACAGAATTACAGTAACAGCACAGTGGGTGCATGACGGTGAGTATAATCCGGTATTTATCTATTCGGACGATGGCGGAGCGACGTGGAAAACGTCGGTGCTTGAATCGGTGCCGAAGTTTGAGGTGATATTTCCGTCGGTCAGCCCCAGGTGGGAAAATAACGGAGCAGAGCCGGTTTTCTGTGAATGCCCCGACGGCAGACTGATGCTGTTTGCACGCACCTCTCAGGACTATTTTTATGTGTACTATTCATCCGACTACGGCGAAACATGGACAAAGCCTGTACGCTCGGATTTTCACGCAACGCTTACAACGCCGTATTTTCTTAAGCTTTCAGACGGAAGAACCTTGTTTTTCTGGAATAATAATCAGCCACTCCCTGAGATTAATCAGGCGAATGAGCTTCCGAAGCATGAGGATGGTTTTGCGTATGTGGGAGAAGACGTGTTCACAAACCGTGATGTCAGTCATGTAGCGATAAGTGATGATTGTGTTAACTGGGAAGGCTTTCGTGAGCTTTACTTAAACGGAATAAGAAACAATCCCGATTTTAGAACGATAGGCGGTCTTAAATCCTCTGCTGATAAGAGCGTGCATCAGTTCCAGGCAATAGAACTGCCCTTTGGAAAGGTGTTGGTTGCGGTTGGTCAGAACACCGTAAGCAGAAAGCTTGTGATTTTTGATCCTGACTGGCTATATGCAAAGGAACGGAGTGAGGATTTCAGAGAAGGAATGACAAACGTAACCACACACATGTATGTGAAAAGCCTTTCGGGCGATTATGTGCAGGACGGTCATCCCGGTCATTGCTCATGGAACAGAACAAACGGTGCATTGCTTGTGCCTAATCCTGATATGGATGGAACGGAAGTGTTGCAGATATGCAGAATTCCCGACCCGAGACTTTTTTCTCAAAAGCAGGGTGTTGTGTGGAATTTCCCGAAGATGAAGAAGGGAATGGTTCGTATAGGTATGCGTGTTGAAGGTGAAGGTGTGAAAATAGCCCTTTGTGACAGATGGTTCAATACCATAGACGAGTATGTCGGTGAACAGTCTCCGTTTTCGTTCAGACTTACACCTGATACGATGCTTAAAAATACATGGCATGAAATCGGGATAGAATTTGACTTTGATTCAAAGATGGCGTATGTATACAGAGACTCAAAAAAGCTCTTTGGGGTACGCATGAAATTTGTGCCTGATCATGGTATTTCATATATACATCTGCAGACAGACGCAGAAGTTGCCGACTATGAAGGAACTCTTATAAAGAGCTTTTATGCTAAAGAAATAGAATAAATACAAAAGAACTAAAAAACTGCCGCCCGGAAATTGCTTTGGGCGGCAGTTGTTATTTTTGCTTACGCTTTGTTTATTGAGCCGAAGAGCTCCATCTTTTCTTTTACTATAACCTTTATAGCCTCACATCCGGGAGCAAGAAGCTTTCTCGGGTCAAAGCCTTTGCCTTCGAGGTCCTTGCCTGCTTCTATATACTTTCTTGTAGCTTCCTGGAAGTAGAGCTGACATTCTGTGTTAACATTGATTTTTGCAACACCCAAAGAAATTCCGGTTTTAATCATATCAGCAGGAATTCCTGTGCCGCCGTGGAGAACGAGGGGAAGCTCACCTGTTAGCTCTTTGATTTTTCCAAGTGCGTCGAAATCAAGTCCCTTCCAGTTAGCGGGGTACTTGCCGTGGATATTACCGATACCTGCAGCTAAGA
>JAFQLU010000029.1 GCA_017396465.1 Clostridia bacterium
GACAAGGATATCCCCGCTGTCCAAGATGCAACACAGGAAAATGAGTACTTAATTTCAAAAAAGAAAAAAGGACATCTGATAGCTGCAATTTGTTTTACATTAGCGGCATTTTGCTGGTTGATGGTTGTGTCATCTAATCCGACCGGTATCGAGTTGGGGCTTTCTTGCTTTTCCCTGGCACTTTGTTCAGGTAGTGCGGTTGCACAGTTTGTGTTGTTTTTTAAGAAAAGATAAAACTTTCTCCACAACATATTCTAATTTATCAAACAACCCGGCAGAGTTTCATTTCCGCCGGATGGTTCACTTTTCTTCATATGGTTTCAAATCCGGATGAAACCTTTTGAAACCATATGAAACCGTATCATTATTATCATAATAATTCAAACAAAAGAGTACGCTTTTGCGTCCTTTTTTGTTTTTGGGGACGCGTGGTGTCTTGGGTCGAACCCAGAAGTACCAACGGTCCAGCATTGAAAATCTTTGCGTTTTGCGGTATAATCCATTCAATAAACTTCAATTTGTGAAAGAAGCATCGATATGGCACAAAGAACGATTCATTATTTATTTGGCGAAATCATTGCGCGTCAAATGGAAATCGAGGATAAAGCAAGATTTCTTTTGGGCAGCATTATGCCCGATGCGATTGAAGCCGGCGACAGGGATGCGTCCCATTTCAAAACGAAAACCGACACGCTCGTATATTTTGATTTTGAAGCCTACAGAAATCTGTATTTCGACCGGATGCTGCAGGACGATTTATATCTGGGATACTATATGCACTTGGTCGAGGATGCCTTTTACAGAGCGTTTATTTACAGAGATTGCTATACCATGCCGCGCACCCCGGAGGAAGTAAAGCTTTTACATCACGATTATCATATCCTGAACGCCTATATAGTTCGAAAATATCAGCTTCACAACATCCTGAAACGGGATATCCCATTGGAGCAGGAGCCCCTTTTCGGCATCGCGCATTTTCGCATTCCGGAATTTCTGGAGGAAATGTCCGGCGATTTTACCGAGCAAACAGAAGGGGCCACCGTCTTTCTGACGGAAAGTATGCTGGACGAATTTATGGGGACTTACATTCCTTTAGCGATAGAAGAGGTTGAATGCCTCAAAAAAGGAACATCCATATTAAAGGCAATGGACTATGCCTGGCCGAGAAAAAGATAATTATTTCCAAACTGAAGAATACAAGAAAGCCTGAGGAGGTGCAGCGATGCCCGTTCATCCGATTCCGCCGCTTTACGATACAGATTCCGAGATCTTGATCCTTGGCAGTTTTCCTTCCGTAAAATCGAGAGAAGCTGCGTTTTTCTACGGGCACCCGCAGAACCGATTCTGGAAGGTGCTGGCTGCCGTTCTGGAAGATTTCGTTCCGCAGACCGTGGAAGAAAAGTGTACTTTTCTGCACAAACACCACGTTGCGCTCTGGGACGTGATCGGCGCCTGCGATATCGACGGCAGCGCCGACAGTTCCATCCGAAATGTCGTTTCAAACGACCTGACACCGATTCTGGAAAACACAAAAATCCGCAGAATTTACCTGAACGGCCGCACAACAGAGAAAGTATATAAAAAGTTTCAGGCCGGAAAAATCCGAATGGATGCCGTCTGTCTGCCGTCCACCTCGCCGGCCAATGCGGCGTTCCGGCTGGAAGATTTGATCAATGCCTGGCGTGTGATCCGGATGGATTGACACCGGATATCTCTGAATGCTATAATTCAATTGTATTCAGATACAGGGGGGAGTAATTATGGAGATGCTTTTTGAAAACCGTTACGTGCGTACGGAGCAGGACTTGAAAGCGTTCTATTTCCGATACTATTTCGGTGCGAAGTATTTGATTATTGATGTTATCTTTGCGCTGTTTGGGTTGTACATGGTGCTGCCCGATGTGTATTACGCCGTTATTTGGGGATTCCCGTTTGATGCGTCCATTTTACTTTGGGGAATTTATGTTTTTATTATGCCCGTAGTTCAGCTGATTGCCTGGAAGCGGATGGTGCGCATCACGCAAAAGCGGGAAGCGGAAGCCCTGAACGGCCGAGACCCGGAAATTCATGTTTCTGTCTATGCGGACGAAATCCACATGGGGTATGCAGCGATCGGAGATTCGATCCTCCCGTACACGAAGGTCAAGAAGATCCGGCAGACCAAAAATCTGATCATCCTGTACTCCGGTGCACGGTTGGGTTATGTCCTGCGCAAGGATGCCTTCACCGTGGGCTCGTATCCTGATTTCATAGATTTCCTGCGCAGCAAAGGGTTTAAAGTGAAATGAAACACAGAACCGCCGAGCGAGAGTTTTTCTCCCGTTCGGCGGTCTTTTATTCTTTATAGATAAAATGCTCCACGCGGTCTGCGGGCATCTGCAGCAGCGCTTTCGTCTGCTCCGGATAAATCAGCAGATCCTCCGTTTCCTTCAGGGGTACCCAGTAAAAATTGATCGTAAAATTCCGGCCTTCCAGCTTTTCCTGCGCCGTGAAAACACCTCTGCGGGGCGTGTGGTCATCCACGATCTCCACATCGTAGTACAGACAGATCTGATGGCACGGTTTCTCGCCCCACGGGAAAAACACTTCCGCCACCCAGCGCAGATTGCCCACACGCACGTCCGCGCCGATCTCTTCCTTGAATTCCCGGATCAGCGTTTCTGCGTTAGTCTCACCGAATTCCACATGACCGCCGGGGAAGGCGTAGCCGTCATCGTTGGTCGGCTTCTGCAGCAGCACGCAGCCGTTTTGAATGCAGACGCCCGCCACTCGATAGCTGAAAACATAGTCGTCCATCTTAAAAAGAATATCTCCCATGGAAACACCTCCGCATAAATTCTGTACTTCAGTATACCGCGAACAGTATGAGAAAACAAGAGCAAACTGTCCGAGTGCACCGGTCAGGCTCGGTTCGGTTTGGCGTTGACAAAGCGGAAAGGGAAGAATATAATTACAAGGTGCGAAATAAAAAGCAAAACGAAAGATCTTGTCGAAACGGTAAACGGAAAGGAAGAACGAAACCATGCTGAAACGATTTCTGAAATACTATAAACCC
>JAFQLU010000030.1 GCA_017396465.1 Clostridia bacterium
AACTATGAGTTACATCAAAGAGCAACAGTTATTAACGCCAAAGGGGCTTTTTCAGGCGAAGATACAAATATAGTCTTGTGTATAATCAGAAAAAAAGATGCCCCATTTTTAGAAAAACTTCTTCTGAATTTTCCCAATTGTGTAACATTTAAAAGTTATGCATCAAACTCAATATCAGGCATTACATATAAATAATTTTTGAGCAAACAGAAAAAATTTCCCTTGTGCTTCTCCTGGGGAAGTTTTTTTTATCAATTTTCAACAATATTCGACTTTTGTCAAGACAGGCAAAAAAATGATTCTATCTTCATTTTACCACATTTCATTCCGTTTTTCCACAATTTCCTTCTATTTTCTTATATTCTCCTAAAAAACAACCTCCGATACGAAAGACGGAGAGTCTCATATCGGAGGTTGCTTTACCATTATTTATAGAAAAAGGATGAGAAAGTAAATATTATTTTGTCACGGTTACCACATCGGAATATGCGCGTCTTGTGGTGTCCGAGAAGCTTTTTCCGCCCCATACATAGAGCATTGCTGTGGCAACGGAGTCATACAGCGCCGCTTCGGAATCTTCAAAGGAAACCGTGTGGGTGACTATTTCCTTACCGCCTTCGGACGATACGGAAACCGGCTTGGTTTCAATTTTAACCGGTGCGCCGCTTTCGTTATAAAGCGCCACCACCATGAACACATCCAAAGATGCGTCTTTTGCGGTATCGTTGTTTACCACGGTAAGCTTTGCAGTGACGGATTTTGCGTCATTGTCAAACTCGCTTAGCACAGGCGTTACAACGTGCAGATATTTTACAACATTTTCCCGCGTGATGCTCACTGTTTTTCCCACCACGATGCCGTTTGCCGTGGTATCGCAGGGGATGAGCTCATATTTTAATTTTCCGCCCACAGCCGTATCCGGAATATCGTATTTGCAACCGGAAGCAGGTGCTTCAAAGCGATCGATGGCTCTGTATTTTCCGCCTGCGTTTTCTTTTAATACGCAAACGAGAACCTTGCTTTCTGTTGCGTCAGCCGATGGTGTGTAAGTGTAGCTTATGGTCGTTTCAGCACCTACTCTGTCGATAGAATCCACGATAACATTGCTGATGACCGGGCCGTTTTCATGATATACGGGTCCGTCAATGGTCATTTTTCCCACCGCAAAGTGGCAGTTTCCGTTGAGCACTGCCTGACTCCAGCTAAAGGTGTGAACACCGGCACTCATAAACGCCGTGATTTCATAGGCACGCAGCTCGCAGTAGCCGCCGTTATCTTCGGTTTTCGGGCCGAACCACACTTTGGTGTAACCGGAGCCTTGACCGCTTTCCGGATAGGGAATGGTTGTACCTTCCGTTTTGCTTGCGGTGAAGATAGCCTCACCGTCTACATTTAGACTAAGAGCGCCCGAATGCTGGGGACTGCTGATGGTGAAATGGAAGGTGTGCATTCCGCTTTCGGGGAAATAATAGGTTTTACTGTTTTCCGGGAATGCTTTTCCATCGGTTGTGTTCCACAGTACCTGCTGCGATGCGCCGTTTACGTTCCAGTCGTGGAAACCGTAGCTTGCCACATAGCCGATACCGCCGGAGGAAAGAGTCGTGGTTTTTCCCGGCTCGTGATACACATCCGCCTTGATTTCAGGGTCGGTATCCGGCTCGGGCTCAGGTTCTTCTTCAGGCTCCGTCCCCGGCTTGACGGAAACATAGTCTGCATAGAACTTATATTTATTATCTTCCGTTATCTCCGGCAAGAATTCAATCACATAATCGCCTGCCGGCACATAAACGGTTTTGTTGTACCGGAACACGCCCATAAAGTTGTTCATAAAGGTTGTTCCCATATTGCTGTTGGTGAAGGTGACGCCTTCCACCTTCACGCCGTCAGGAACACCGTCCTTGGGATAGGCGTTATCGCCAACTACGATGTCCTCACCGCCGCCGACAGGATGCAGAACCACCTTAACCGTGCTGACGGAATCGCCACTCTTTTTGGAGGATATCACATAGGAAAAGTCGTACCAACCGTCTGCCGTAAAGGTTCTGGTTGTGCGCAGTTTAAACTGCGCAGCAGCAGGCTCGCCCCATGTGTATTTTTCGCCGTTGGTTCCCACGAAAAATTTGCCGCTTGCGGCTGCTCCTTCGTAGAACATCATCTTGTTTTCCAGATTTGCCCATGTAGAGGTGCCGTCGCCGTATTTGGTGTCTACAATGCTTTCCGCTTCGATTAAGGTTTCGCCGTCAGCGGAAATGGTGGGATACGCAGGCTCAGGCTCCGGCTCGGGTTCCGGCTCGGGTTCCGGTTCCGGCTCCGGCTCGGGTTCTTCCTCCGGCTCTGTTCCCGGCTCTATCGCAAGATAGTCTGCAAAGAATTTATATTTACTGTCGGATGTAACGGAAGGCAGAATCTCAATTTCGTATTCACCTGCCGGCACATAAACGGTTTTGTTGTACCGGAACACGCCCATAAAGTTGTTCATAAAGGTTGTTCCCATATTGCTGTTGGTGAAGGTGACGCTTTCCACCTTCATGCCATCAGGAACGCCGCCTTCGGGGTATTCATTTGCGCCGACCCGGATATCTTCGCCGCCTGTCGCAGGATGGAGAACAATTTCCACCGTGCTGACGGAATCGCCACCCTTTTTAGAGGATACCACATAGGAAAAATCGTACCAGCCTGCCACAGAAAACGTGCGGCTTGTGCGCAGCTTAAACTGCGTAGCAGCCGGCTCGCCCCATGTATAGTTATCGCCGTTTGTTCCAACGAAGAATCTGCCGCTTGCCGCCTGCCCTTCGTAGAACATGATTTTATTCTGAAGATTCGCCCAGCTGCTTGTGCCGTCGCCGTGTTTGGTATCTACCATACTTTCCGCTTCAATCAAGGTTTTGCCGGTGGTGCTGATGCTTTCGGCAGAAGTCGTCATTGGTAGCACTAAGCCCAGCAAAAGAGCAACGGACGCAAACATAGCCAACATCTTTTTCATAAAAAGATACACTCCTTTTTTCATAGTTTATCAGCCGTGCGGCTTATTCCGTTTTACCTGTGTAGGGCGAGAATGTGAAGTTTCCGCCCGGTGCGTTGTAAACGCCAAAGTGACCTTCTGCAGGAAGGGCATTCTCGTCGGTATCCAGGTAGTCAAAACGGTTCACACCGTTGATGGTCAGAACAATTCTTGTGCCGCCTTCTTCCTTCAAAGCGCCCACAATCACACTCACAGGCTTTTTACTGTTGTAGGTGTAAATCGGGTCGTCTGCAGGATTGGGAACACCGGGTCCGCCCACCGGATTGAACTCGTTACCGAATATCATGGTTCTTACGCCCTTGTTAAAGCGTTGGAACTCGATATGGTCTTCCTTAAAGCCAATCAGGTATGTGTCGCCGTCGGCATAGGTCGTCATTCTGTCCTGTGTGCAGAGTGCAAAGGACGGCCATGTGCTGGGATTGTTGATTGTCATATCAAAGGCAATCAGCTGGTTGGAAAGTCTGGTCTGATAAAGGGCAGGCATGCCGGTAACCACAAAGCCGTTGCCTTCTTTATAGCCTACGCCGCCCCAACCGGCAGGCGTAAAGAAATCAGCCGGAGCATTCTTATAAGGATGCTCTAAGGAGTTTTCCTGGGAATAGGTGATGCTGGTAACGGGAATTTCTTTTACCAGGTGCAGTCCGTCCACATCCGCTGTGATGGTGATAACGGCTTTACCTGCGCCGTTTGCGGTAATCAAGCCTTTTTCATCTACGGAAACCACCGCAGCATCAGAGGATGCAAAGGTTGCCACACCTTCCGGCAATGCATACACCTGACCAAATCTGGTTTCAGCCTGACAATCTAACTGAAGGGTATGTCCGGCTACCATGTTAAGCGCATTCGCATTGACCTTTACGGTTTCAATGCGGTCGCCGGAATAGATGCGGAAATGCTTCGTCTGGATTCTGCCGTTCACATACGCTTTTGCCAGAACATAGGTCATGCCTGCGCCAATAGATTTTGCCACACCGTTTTCATCAATTTCCACCACGCCGGGGTTGCTGTATTCATAGCTGATATCAAAATCAGACAAAGGATACTGCACATTGTATCTTCCCGCAACACGAAGTCCCAACTGAATGGAGCCGTTTTCGGGAATGGTGTATTGCTGTTTGTCTAAAATAAAGTATTTGGGTCCTTCGAAGTTGAAATTGTCCCGATACTCAGGCTCAATGCCGGCGTTATCAATGATCGCCTGTGCTTCCTTCGGCCAGTTTCCGTCAGGATATTCAAAGGTTTCACCGAACACGTTGTCCGGCTGTGTTCTGTTGACCTTAGCGTGGGTAGCATAGTTGTTTTCAAAGGTATTGTATTTAATGGTATTGATATGAAGATTTAACCAGTATAAGTCTTTATTTTCCTGAACGCCCAAATCCTGGAAATCCATTTCATACTTTGAAACGTCTCTTTGGTCAATAACGTTTTCATAAACGTGCCAGCTGGTAGAACCTTCGTCCGGATATACCAAAGAGTATCCATTTCTATGGTTCATCAGATAGTTTCCTGTCTGGCGATGCTGAAGCTCCGTCATAGGCTTGCTTGCCGCGCCCAAGGTGTAGATACTTCCGCCGTCATACACATGGTCCACCTGGGTTTCTGCAATGAAGTTATAGGAAACGTCCAGGTCGGTCATATAAGTACCGGACTCTGCGTAGCTTGCCCAGCCCCAGCCGATATGCATACCGGAATAGGAAACGTTGGCAATTTCGTTGTGATAAACATCCATATGACGCGCCCAACCGATGGTCAGCGCCGCGGTGCCTTTATACTCTGTTGCCACATCGTGGATGTAGTTATTGGTGATACTGCAGTGTTCCACGTACTGCTCCGGATCTGGGTTTGCGTTGGTGGTAACATCGCCCACAATTAAGGCGTGCGCCGCAACGTCGGAGAACTCATTTCCTGTGATGTCGCAGTATTTGATTCCGGTGTGCAGGTTCATACCTGCCATCCCAATCCGGGTAAATTTATTGTTTGTGAATTTCACGTACCAAAGGTTATTTCCTTCAATTGCACCGGGCATACCAACCGAGCCGTCAGAGAATTTCGTTTCATAGTTCTGGTGGTTGATAATACCGTTCTGCTGACCGGGAAGCATCCAGCAGTTTTCTTCAAAGTTTATATTGTCGAACACAATATTGTGCGCCGGGGTATACATATCCAGTCCCTGGATGGAAACCATGGTTTCGCCGACGGGAAGCGTCAGCTTCATGGTGGACATATCCTCGCCCTTCCGGGGGATATAGTACATGTAGCCCGAATGCTTGTCTAAATACCATTCGCCTTCGGTATCCAAGAATTCATATGCATTTTCAAACCATGCAGGATACTGGTTGTGCTGACCGGGCCATCTTAAGATATAGGTTTTTGCCGATCTCCATAAATCTGCATTGGGCGTGATTTTCACCATACCGCCTTCGTAAGACTCTAATTTGCCGATGCCGATTTTGGGATCCTGCCAATGGGTGATAAAGCACATTTCCACTTCTGTGGGGCGTGCAAGGTCTAAAAGCCATGTATCGTTGGATACATAAAAAGCATCATCATAGAGCATGTCGCCTTCTTTTAAGCCTGCCGTGGTTCTGGCGCGAACGCCTTTCACATCGTTAAAATACGCCTGGCGTGCCAAAAGGTTCATGCCCACCTGCAGCTTATAGATGTTTTTCTCCTTATCGTGCAGGGTAAATCCGGTAAAGGTTCTGCCCATGGTGAGGGTGGGTTTTTCCTCTCCCCAGGATGTATAGATAATGTTATATCCGTTGTTACCGGAATCTTCGTTCGTCAGTTCAAAGGTTTCTTCTAAAAAGATTTCACCGCGCATGCGAATATTGATATCATTCTTCATGTCGGGGATATACTGTTTCACCATTTCTCTTGCCGCCTCTAATGTTTTCAGAGGTTCGGAAGAAGTACCGTCGTTTCTGTCGTTTCCGTTTTCGCCATCTACATAGATGTTGAATCTGGTTGTAAATTCTGCAATGCGGTACAGAATCTGCGCTGCTTCCGCTCGTGAAATGTGGTTTTTGGGGCGATATGTGCCGTCCTCATAGCCGTTGATTAAGCCGTAAAGAACTGCGTCTTCGACCGAAGACTGCGCCCACTGCGAAATATCGGATGCATCTTTGAATGTTAAGGAAATATTTTGCTTTTTGCCGTTCTTAAGCGCCGCAACCTTCGCCGCAACCGATGCCGCTTCTTCTCTTGTAATGGGATCATCAGGACGGAATGTACCACCGAAAGTCATTGCCGGGTGAATCAGGCCCAAGCCGTCTGCCACGGTCACATAAGGTGCGAACCATTCATCGCCCACGATATCCGCGTAGTTTCCGCGATATTCGGGAAGTTTCAGGCGGAAGGTGTCTGCAACCATTTTGATAAACTGGGCTCGGGTAAGCGTAGCGTTTGGCATATAGGCGTTTTCCGAAACGCCGTCTAAATATCCATAGGTTGCCAGGGTGTTGATAGAATCTGCCGCCCAGTGACCGGCAACATCCGGGAAGGACACATACACAGTTTCCTTCGGGCTTTCAACCAGCTGCTCTGCTTCCGATTCCGTGACACCGGTTTCAATAGATGTGTAGTCCGCCTCCGGCACATCGCCATGGGGAACAACGGAGAAATTATCGATATAATAGGTACAAAGCTGGGTACCATCGCCGTAACGGAAGGTCCACAAGCCTTTGCCGTTATTCTTTTCGCCCAAGTAGTTTTCGCCCGTATTTGTCCAGATAAACGACACGTGCTGCCATTCGGCGGTTACGGTAATAACAGATGCAGGCTTGAATTCCAGCCAGCCGCCGTCATCAAAATAATAGATGCAGTGGAAGTTTCCGGATGCATTGTCCGTTTTCACATCATAGGAAATTTCGTAGGTTTCGCCAACTGCCATAGGCGCCGGGATTTTTAAAGATTCCCAGGAGCTTTTCACTTCCACCTTTGCACTACCTTTTCCGCTCACTCTCTGTGCCGCTTCAAAGGTAACATCGGCATTACTTCTGCCGGAAACCATGGCGATTTGCTCTCTGGAATCAAATCCGCCAAAGGATGCATAAAGGTTTTCGGCTTTTCCACCTGCCGCCGCGCCCTCCGGCTTTTTCGCCGCCATGGCAACGCAAACAGAGGAAACACACAAAACACCTGCTAAAAATGTACTGAAGAATCGTTTCAGCATTATTTTACACCTCCCGTAGCCTGAAGAAGCTCATAGATGGCTTTTGCCGCCTGCGCGCGAGTTACTGTCCCTTTGGGAGCAAAAGTACCGTCTCCCATGCCGTTTATCACGCCAACGCCTGTAAGCGCCGCAACAGCATCCATTGCGTAGCCGGAAATGTCATTTGCATCCGCGAAGGATACTACAGAAATTTCTGCTTCCTTGCCTGCTAAATTGTAGGCTCTGTGCAAAATCACAGCCAGGTCTTCTCTTGTGATGATGCCTGTGGGGTTAAAATGGGTTTCGTCCACGCCGTATACCAAGCCCAGCTCCGTTGCCGTGCCGATATAAGGATAGCTCCAACGGCCGGCAGAAACATCTTCAAAATCACAGGCTGCGCCGTCGGTCTTTACGGAAAACGCCGCCACAATCATTTTCACGAATTCTTCTCTTGTTACGGTATCGTTGGGTGCAAACACCCCTTCGCCTCTTCCGGCAAGCACGCCCTGCTCTGCTAAATACAGAATGGCAGGCTTTGCCCATACCACGGATTCGATATCACCAAAGGACACCGCCGCAGGCTTTTCGGAAGGCTTTTGGGGCACAGCTGCGCCGCTTGTTGCGCCTTTCACGCCGCCACCGGAAGATGAACCGCCGCCACCGGATGCACCTCCACCGCCGGATGAACCGCCGGAGGAGCCGCTGTCTGCATCTTCTATGTATTCTTCTAGCACCGTTTCCAACTCATCTTCATACAAGCTCACGGTCTGATAGGTTTTATCCTTCATCTTTTTAAACACGCTGTAATGAAGCTTGTCCTCTTCCAGCTTTTTTAAGGCTTCGGTATCGAATTTCACGATGCCCTTTTCCTCATAGTAAACAGTTGCATCATAAAGAGTGATATAGTCCGCTTTTTCTGCAACTGCTAAAAGAACGGATTCGGAAAAGGCACAAGACAGGTCATCGTAGGAAATGGAGGTTACCTTGCGCTCTGCCATGTATTTACGGACAACCTCTGCTTTCACCTTATCGAAAAAGCTGCCGTCAAAGGTTTTGTTTTCGATGGCTTTCTTTGCCAGAGCTTCAAAATCTGCGCTGTCAGCATTGGCAAGAAGGGCACGCATCATCACTTCGTCCATGTTCTTTCTGTAGGTGCTTGCCACCTCTTCCACCGTGTCTATTGTGGCTTCCATGGGCCAGGACGCGATTTCTGCATCCACCAGCTTGCGCACCTCTTCTTTTAAAGAAACGTACTTTGTTGTATCGTAAGGCAGAACACTGTCCTCTGCAGTCAGAAGTTCGTAAATTTCCTCCGCTTCTGCCTGATCCAGCGCTTGAAAACCGCCCACCATCGCCTTAAGACCGATAAAATCAAAGGCAACATCTGCGTGATACACATCGCCCAGGCAAACCGTGTATGTGCCATGGTCTGCATCTATGGGCATCACAAAGGAAAGCTGATAGGTAAAGCCTTCTTCCGTTTCTTCATAAGCTTTTGTCTGGGAAACGCCGTAGACTTTTCCGTCCTTTTCAATATATCCGGTTAAATTTCCTGTTTTGTCCGTTGTCACCGTTACCGTCACGGTCTGAACATCCACGGTGACGTCGGCATTTTTTGCCTTTTCTGCCAAAGCCGCCGGCACGAAAGACATCACTATCACAACAGACAACATTACAGAAATGATTCGTTTCATCATGTTTTAAACCTCCTGTTCCCTTATCGGAATGCAATCAGCGACTGAATCGTGAAGTAGTTCTTCAGGCGGATGATAACCTTATCGTCTGCACCAATGGAGCTGATTGTCTCGCTTGTCAGTTTCTCTGTTTCACTTCTGTATATGGAAACAGAGGAAGACGTATCGGCTTTTACGACCATCTGCTGATTTTCTGCGTCTGTACCATCTAATGTGATGGTGATCGCATTGTTCTCCACATCCACAACGGAAATGGTTCCCGAGACGGTGGCTTCTCTTCCGTCTTCCTTACCGATGTTCCCTGCATTGATGGTAAAGAAGGAAGTAAACTCGCCGTTTTCGTATTTTGCCTTCACACTGATTTTTTCCACCTTGTTATCGTTGTTGTAGGTGCAAAAGATTGCATAGCCGGGTTTTAAGCTGTTGATTTCAGGAGAATCGGGCGACAGGTCATAATAGGTTGTGCCGTCCATATCCAGGGTGATTCGGTCTGAAAGCATTGCGCCGTTACTGCCGAAGTAAAGCTTTTTGCAGGGTGAACCCTCTTCGTCCACCGCTGTGGTGATTTTTGTGATAACCTGAATATTGTTAGAGGAAGATGTTCCTGCAGTATCTGCCTTTTTCACACCGCGGAGCAGAATCACGTTTGCGGTTAAAACCTCGGAGGTGTTTGCGGTATACACCGATGTACCTTCTGTGTAAATATAATAAACGTTGTTGCTGTTGTTCTCGGAAGAGCGCATATAGTGCTTTTCCGGAAGCTTTGCCACTACATCATAATCGTCCATCTCGGAAAGCTCTCCGTCGGCAGGTGCGATGAACACAACTGCGTTTCCGGGAGAGTATGTTGGAAATGCATAGGAAGAATCCGTTCTGATATACATTCCGTTATTTCTCGGAACCATTTCCACGATATCGTCTGCAATGAGAGAAAACTTTCCTTTTTCCGTGGTTCCTGCTTCCTTCGCCGTTTCGATTCTTGTGATTTCTCCGTTGTTCATGCCGTATTTAATCACATCCGCCGATTCTACCACATAAAGACCTGTACCTTCGTCTTTTGTTGCAAACATGCCTAAAACCTTGTCTGCATTTGCGCCGTTTACATTGTCATAAGAAACATCATTGATTTTCACCTTGTCTGCCAAAGGTGCGGTCACAAACTGTTTCTCCTGGGTGTAAAGGCGGATGGAGGCCTCCTGCTCCACGCCGCTTGTTTTGCGGTCGATACCGGTAACAATGGCGTAAGCCATACCAACGCCTGCCTCGGAATCATACTGGGCATAAGCGATTTCGCCGTTTACGTCCAGGCTGAATTTTCCGCTCACGCCGGCTTTTAAATCAAGACCAAAATAGCCTGCCGCCGTTTTATAATATGTACCGTCTATTTTATAGCCGTATTCAGAAGATACTTCTTCGATGGTGCCTGTCACCGTTTCGTTGCACACATAAATGGTAGTAAGGCAAGGCTCTCCCTTGCTTTCCATAACGGATGCCACGTTTCCTGCCACGATACGGTCCACGGAATAAAGCTGTTTGCCGGAGGGGTGGCTGTATACCTTGGCGTTGCCCTTTTCCAAATCAAGTGAAATCTGCTCCTGCGCATCTTCTCCCGGCACCTTTTTTGCAAAAATACAAGAATGATAGGCGTCCACCGTTTCAATCACGATATTTCTGTATGCATAAACGAAGAGAATATCAGAAACCTTATCGCCGGTGTTGTCCAAAGCTTCAATATAACCCGCTTCGGGAAGCACGGCTTCTAAATCCCCGTAGCCTCTGAAGCATCTGCCGTTATAGATGACGTCCACGCCGTTTGCAAAATTTATGTGACGCTCCTTTTGGTTTTCGTCTTCATAATAGATGCGTGTGCTTGTGGTTTTGGACTGATAAATGTCTTCTGCATTAATTTTTGTAACCTCATTTAAAAGCGCGTTTTCTTCGATATAGGCTATCACGTTTTCGCCGGAATCGTCTTTTGCCACGTAGTATTTCACACTGCGGCCCAAAGAGGTTGCATAAATATATCCTGGTGTATCAAACACCTTACCGTCAATTTCAATCTGCTCATCGGTCAGGTTGGACTCTGCCGAGGTCAGGCGCGTGTCCTCCGAGCCGGTGATGATACCCTTGTGGGTGGAGATACCGTAGGTGTCCGACAGAAAGTCTTCCGTATCGGACACGCGGAAGATGGCTTCCCCTTCCTCGATGCCGCTGACGGTAACCGCCGGTGCTTCAAAACCTGCATCCATCATTTTGTAAACATCGCGCAAAATCACTTCGTCCTTACCGGAGGTCATGAAAAGGTCGTCCAGCATCCCCAGCTTGATAGCAATGTGATGATATCCTGTGGGATAACCGCCGTTTCGCACGGCAAACATCTTATGTCCCACAGCGTTTACCATAAACACCAATGCTTCATCATAGGTCAGATTATCATCGGGATAGAAATGAAAACTGTCATCTCCGGTGATTACTTTCAAATCATATAATGCCATGATGGCACCGATACCCTCATCCTTCACGGAAACGTCCACAAAGGGAGACTCTGTCTGAGAGGCCGCCGGCACGCGCATATAACTTGCCACCAGCTCTGCCATCTGCCGTCTTGTGACCTTGGCGGAAAGATCCGCCTCCACGTCGGTGATGACGCCAAATGCTTCCAGCTTTTCCACTAAAATGCGGTCTGCTTCCGTTGTCTCAAAGGCTTCGCCCTCTGTCATACTCGCTGTCAAAGGCGTGATACACACGAGCAGCAACATCACGAAGGACAATACCAACACAGTCAAGCTTTTCATTTTCCTCATGTTCATTCTCCATTCTCTTCTGTATATTTTTGAATTTTTTCTTCTTCACTTCTCCGTTAAACAGCCGGATAGCTTCATCCATTTTATTTATCATCTATACTTGCATTATATCATAAAATAGTGTATAATCAAGATAGACAAATGGGAAAAAACAATGAAAATCAGCACAATGGAAAGGAGAATATCATGAACACAGATTTCGAAAAAATCGACAAGTATATTATTGCGCACAGATTGAGTGGCAATCGGCATTATCACCCGGTTTTTCACAACCACATTGAGCTGATATATGTATTAAAAGGAAGCTTTGATATTTTTGTCGACGGCAAAACAGAAGTTCTTTATCCAAATGAAATGAGCATTGGTTTTCCTTATGCTATACACAGTATAAAAAAATCTCCCGGCTCTGAAGCCATCATGATTATGTTCCATCCCGAGATTGCTTATTTATACCGCAACGAAATCTCCAACTTCAAGCCGGAAATTCCTTTTCTGAAAGAAGCGGATATCTTTTTTCCTCTTTTGGAAAATGTCGTTTCCAATGCAACAAAAAACGAGCGAATGGCAGTTTCCTATCTGAACGTCATTATCGGTGAATTGCTCCAACGTATCAAACTCGTGAAACCCTCCAATGTAGATATGAGTTTTGCAGAACGCATCTTGTCTTATTGCTCAGAACATTTCAAAGAAAATCTTAGCATCAACTCCATTGCCTCCGCTCTTTTTATCAGCGAAAGCTATGTTTCAAAGATTTTTTCACAAAAGCTGGGTTACCCTTTTCGTGAATATCTCAACATGTTAAGAATATCGGAAGCAAAGCGGCTTTTGAAAACCACAGACTTAAAAATCACAGATGTGATGTATGATTGTGGTTTCAAAAATCAAAGTAGCTTTAACCGCATTTTCCTTACAGAAACCGGTATGACACCAAGAAATTTCAAAGATAAGTGTGCGCAAGCATCAGATTGATTCATACAAACGAAAAATACTGCGAAAGGAGACACTATGAAAAGTACTTTTGAAAAAAGCGTTGGTGATATCAAGATTCATAATTCAGACAATTTTAAGAATTATCCCCCTATGTTTCATAAGAATGTGGAGTTGCTCTATGTTACCAAAGGAAGCGTCGATGTTTGCATTGACGGCAAAATGAAAACCTTGTACCCCAACGAAATCAGCGTCGCTTTCCCTTACTCTGTACACAGCACGAAAAAATCCACGGATGTGGATTCCATTCTTGTGATGTTTTCTCCCGATATCACCTCGGCTTTTCACTATGAGTTGGCAAATTTCAAGCCGGAAATTCCTTATATCTCAAGCGCCGAAAGTCTGCGTCCTCTGTTTGAAAACATCGTTACCTATGCCAAAACCGACGAACGGCTGACGACCTGCTATCTCAATGTGATTATAGGAGAAATTCTCCAAAGAATCAATCTTGTCAAATCCTCCCATGTAGATATGAACTTTGCACAGCAGGTTTTGGTGTACTGCGCCGATCATTATAAAGAAGATATCAATATCAAAGCCGTTGCCACCGCTCTTTTCTTAAGCGAAAGCTATGTTTCCAAGATTTTTTCTCAGAAGCTGGGCTATTCCTTCCGGGATTATATCAACATGATGCGCATCGCCGAGGCAAAGCGCCTTTTAAAGCACTCCGACACAAAAATCACCGACGTGATGTATGAGTGCGGTTTTAAGAATCAGAGCAGCTTTAACCGCATCTTCTTCGCCGAAACAGGCATGACGCCGAGAGAATATAAAGAGAAAAAAACATAACAAAAGCTACAGGCATTGCAGATTCTTCCTATGAAAATGCACCGTTTTCCGCAAAAACGACGTCTCTGCATGCAAAACGCAATTTGGTTCAAAAGCATTCCTCAAAACCATCACAGAAAATACAAAAGGAGGGTGTAGCAAAATGAGTTGCATTTTGCTACACCCTCTTTTGGGCTGGACGAAAAATAGTGCAGATTGGAGAAACTGAGCGAAAGCAAGACTGGTCTTGCTTTCGGTTACCCGAAGGCGTACATTGTCAAAGCAAAGGGGCGCGTGTTCCGTTTTTCCAAAACGAAGAAAAACTCCACTGGCTTCCTTGCTTTTCCTCCTCTCAAAAAGCCCGAAAAGGCTTTTTGAGATAAAGGAGACACAACGAAGCAAAAGTGAGCTTTTTACAAAAAAGTGAACACAGCGTAGTTTGTGGCGACGCAGAGACGAAGTTTATTCAAAACACGAGGCGTAAAAAATAGAAGAAATTCGTCAAACGGCGAATTTCTTCCTTGCGTTTCATTTTATTTCTATATCGCTTGTAAGTATAAAGGCTTTATTATGCGCTTTTCTTGTCTCGTGTGATGTGCGCATTTTGCTACAGCCCCTTCTGGTACAATAAAAGTGTAAGTCAATTAACTATTGATGTAGTTGATTACTTGCACTTATTTTTTTATAATAAGAGATGAAATGGTCTGACGTACAGTCCCTTGGATTTCGCATCCGCGATAAAGACTGTCAGCCATTCTCT
>JAFQLU010000031.1 GCA_017396465.1 Clostridia bacterium
ACCTCATAGGGCTTGCCGTCAATCAAAAAACTGTTGCCACCGGAAAGACAGAGAAGAATCTCGCAGCAGTCGTGCACATGAATGCTTAAATCCTGATTTTGTGCTTCGGAATAATACACGCCGAAGGTGCGCGTATCATTTGCCTTCTGAATAGCATCGGAACATTTGGTAAATAAAAACGGCATAAAATCACCCCTTTGTTGCTTCTTTCTTTTATTGTACCACCTTTGTGTGAAAAATGCAATAAAAAATGAGAAAAATGCAAAGAATTTGCAGGATGAATATGGTATGATATAAAATGAGAGGTGAGGAGAATATGCAAATCAAGCTTTCGGTTTTAAACCGGTATAACGAAATTCAGTGGGAAACCGCGGGAGAAGAAATCCGTGCGGTGTATGAAAATGCACTTTCCGAGGGAGACAGAATTGAGATAACGACCGGTGAGGAATGCATTGTGGAACTGAAACTTAATGATACGCTTGCGAAAAGCATTCTGTATCTGCCGGACGGAAGGTTTACATTTTTCGTTCCGCCCCAAAGTGAAACCTGCTATGCAGAAGATGCTTTTTCTGGAGAAAGGCATGAATTCTTTGTAAGAGTTCTGCCGGAAGAGGAAGCTTACACATCCTGTCTTCTTTCTTTAAATGCATACGACAGACCGGAGGGAACCGGTGCGTATCCTCACGCAAGTGCCAATTTCGTAACGCGCGGCGATTCCTGTTTTTACGCACGAAACGCCATTGACGGCGTGAAAGAAAACTCATCTCACGGCGCGTATCCCTACCATTCCTGGGCAGGCGGTGCCAGAGAGGATTTAGAGTATACGGTGGATTTCGGAAGAGAAGTTTCGGTTGATAAAATCTGTTTCTTCCTTCGTGCCGATTTTCCCCACGATACATATTGGAAGTCTTTAGAAATTGCCTTTTCTGACGGTACAACGAAAAAGGCAGACTTTACAAAAACCGCCGAAGGTCAATGGCTGGATGTAGGCAGCAAAACAACAACCTTTGTTCATTTAAAAAACTTTAAACAAATATCCGAGCCTTTATCCTGGGCGGCACTGACCCAGATTGAGGTATACGGAAACTATATCAAAAAGGAGATGGAAACTTTGGAAATCAGAAGCGCATCAAATCCCAAAGACGTAAAACATTACACCACAGACAGATTAAGAGAAGAATTTCACATTGCAGGCCTTTTCACCAAGGATAACGTTCGTATGGTCTACAGCCACATCGACCGTATTATCACAGCAGGCTTTATGCCCGTATTCCAGGAACTGAAGCTGGAAGCAGGCAAAGAGCTGGCGGCAGACTACTTCCTGCAGAGACGTGAAATGGGTGTTATCAACATCGGCGGCAAAGGTATCATCACCGTTGACGGCACCGAATATGAAATGAACCCCAGAGACGGTATCTACATCGGTATGGGTAACAAGGAAGTTACCTTCAAGAGCACAAATCCCGACGAGCCTGCAAAATTCTATGTAAGCTCCTGCCCGGCACACAAGGAATACCCCATCGTGAAAATTGATATCACAAAAGCGAAAAAGGTTCCCTGCGGCAGCGTGGAAGATTGCAACAAGCGTGTCATCAATCAGTACATCCACCCCGAGGTTATGCAGAGCTGTCAGCTTTCTATGGGTCTGACACAGCTGGAGCCCGGCTCTAACTGGAACACCATGCCCAGCCACACCCACGACAGAAGAATGGAAGTGTATCTGTATTTGGATATGGGCGACAATGACGCTGTATTCCATATGATGGGTGAACCTAATGAAACACGCCACATCATCATGCACAATGAAGAAGCTGTTATCAGCCCTTCCTGGTCTATCCACAGCGGCGTTGGTACAAAAGCATATTCCTTCATCTGGGCAATGTGCGGCGAAAACCAGGAATTCACAGACATGGATCACATCGAAACCCGTGACTTAAGATAAGGAGGAACTTTTTATGTTTCGTTTAGACGGTAAAATTGCTTTAGTAACAGGCGCATCCTACGGTATCGGCTTTGCCATCGCAAAAGGCTTGGCTGAAGCGGGAGCCACCATCGTGTTCAACGATATCAAACAGGAATTGGTTGATAAAGGACTCGCTGCATACGATGAAATCGGCATCAAGGCACACGGCTATGTGTGTGACGTAACCGATGAAAACGCAGTAGCAGACCTGATTGCAAAAATTGAAAAAGAAGTTGGCGTTGTGGATATTTTAGTAAACAACGCAGGTATCATCAAGAGAATTCCCATGCACGAAATGTCTGCTGACGAATTCAGACAGGTAATCGACGTTGACTTAAACGCACCCTTCATCATGTCTAAGGCAGTTATCCCTGCCATGATTAAAAAGGGCGGCG
The DNA here is from genome assembly GCA_017396465.1 of Clostridia bacterium. Classification (GTDB taxonomy): domain Bacteria; phylum Bacillota; class Clostridia; order UBA1381; family UBA9506; genus Congzhengia. The sequence continues at coordinate 2,359 of JAFQLU010000031.1, forward strand.
GTAAGATTATCAACATCTGCTCCATGATGAGTGAGTTCGGCCGCGAGACCGTTTCCGCTTACGCATCCGCAAAGGGCGGACTGAAGATGCTCACCAGAAACATCGCTTCCGAGTACGGCGCGTACAACATTCAGTGTAACGGTATCGGCCCCGGCTATATCGCAACACCCCAGACAGCACCCCTTCGCGAAGTACAGCCTGATGGCTCCAAGCATCCCTTTGATTCCTTTATCTTGGCAAAAACACCTGCTGCAAGATGGGGAAATCCCGAGGATTTAGCAGGCCCTGCAGTGTTCTTAGCATCCTCTGCATCCGACTTTGTAAACGGTCACATCCTGTATGTTGACGGCGGTATCCTCGCTTATATCGGCAAACAGCCCAAATAAGATTTTTCAGCATTTTCAAAAGCCTTGCGTTCTTGCGATGAGAACGCAAGGCATTTTGGTTTATTTTCACTTGTTTTTGCGTGCAAAATCATTGACTTTTTCTGTCCGGATAGGTATAATCACAGTAGAAACATCAAAAGGGGAGATAGTATGGCTAACATACTGTATGGAGATGGCGTTCACGATGATACTGCGGCGATTCAGGAACTGATTGATGCATCCTGCGAGGTGCGGCTTCCTTGCCCGAAAAAACACTTCCTGATTTCCAAACCGTTAGAGCTTCACTCAAACTGTAAGCTCTGCCTTCCGAGGTACGCGGAAATCCGCCTGGCACCGGCATCCAACTGTGTGATGCTGAAGAATAAAACCAAAGGCGACTATGGGGAAAGAACTGCATCAAAGCTGTTTTCCTTTTTAAACCATTATTCGCCGGATTTTCCCTGCGAGAACATCGAAGTGGAAGGTGGTATCTGGAACTTTAATAATAAACAGCAAAACCCCAATCCCATCTTAAGCGGGAAATATGAGCCGGAAGGGTATAGCGGATTCGGTTTTTTGTTCTACAACGTAAAAGGCTTCAGACTGTCCTCTGTGACACTAAAGGACCCTTGCAACTTTTCCGTAACGCTGGACACCGTTTCCTATTTCAACGTGGAGAATATTACCTTTGATTTTAATGACGGAAACGAGTACCAGAGCAATATGGACGGCATCCATATAAACGGAAATTGTCACCATGGACACATCGAAAAGCTGTTCGGCACCTGCTATGATGATACTGTTGCGTTAAATGCCAGGGAAGGCTCCTGCGGCCCCATTTCGGATATCACGATAAGAGGAATTTACACCGAGGGTGCATACAGCGCGGTGCGGCTTTTGTCCTCCTGCCGGAAAAGCCCTATCAGGAATGTCCACATTTCCGATGTGCACGGAACCTTTTACCATTTCTGTGTTTCCTTCCAGCATCATTACGATACCGGGGAGCGCGGACTTGTAGAAAACGTGAAAATCAGCGATATCTATGCCGCAAAATCCGACAGAAACCTGGTGAAATTCTACCTGGTGCACAAATACGATAAATACGGCATCATAGATTTTGCAGGGCAGAACGATTATAAAAACATCACCGTGGAAAACCTGCACCGGAAAGAATCCATCGATGCAACACCCACGGTCAGAATATTAGAAAATGCCAATATCGACCATTTGATTCTTCACAATATTACAACGGAGAACTATACCGGAAGTGAGCAAATGCCGGTGTTGGTCAACAGCGGCAATGTAAAAAATCTTGAAGTATGCGCCCTTTACGAGAATGGCAAAGTGGTACATGTTTTGGTTTGAGTTGACATGAACTTATAAAGGATGTCGAAATTTAAAGAAAGGTTGATTACATATGAAATTGATGAAAAATTTAGGGTATTATAACGGAAAATATGATTTGATAGAGAACATGGAAGTTCCTATGAGTGACAGAGTGTGTTGGTTTGGTGATGGTGTTTACGACGCGACTGCCACAAGAAACGGTGTTATTTATTGCCTTGATGACCACATTGACCGTTTCTATAATTCAGCGTCTATGGTGGAAATTGAAATCCCTTACACTAAAGACGAACTTAAAAATCTGCTCAATGAGCTTGTATCAAAAGTAGATACAAGCGAAACAAACGGAGAAACATTTCTCTATTGGCAGATTACGAGAGGTGCAAATATTCCGCGAAATCATATTTTCCCCGAGAATGCTAAGGCAAATTTGTGGGTAACTGTTACACCAAGAAAATTGGCAGATATTTATCGCCGTGACAAGCTGATATCCTATGAGGATATACGCTTTTATATGTGTAACATAAAAACACTTTGCCTCCTTCCTAATGTTTTAGCTTCTGAAGCAGCAAAAAGGGCGGGTGCAGCAGAATGTGTTATGTACAGAAAGGAAGCTGACGGAATTAAAAACAGAGTTACAGAAGGTGCGCACACTAACGTTCATTGTTTGAAGGATAATAAACTTTACACGGCGCCACTTGATAATCTGGTTCTTCCGGGAATAGCAAGAAAAAATTTGATTAAAGTATGCCATCAATTAGGCGTTGATGTTATAGAAGAACCGTTTTCTCTTGAATTTTTAATGAATGCTGACGAGATAATGCTTTCATCAAGTTCAAATTTCTGTATTGTTGCAACCCACATTGACAATGTTGCCGTTGGAGGAAAGGCACCAAAGCTTTTAAGAAAAATACAGGATGCTCTTGTTGAGGATTATTTAAGAGAAACAACTAAATAGTAAATCCTTGTTTCCTTGACTTGTAACTGAATTAACCGCCATCTAAATTATACAGTCTTTATAAGAACAAAAATACTGGCATCCAGATTATACAGTCTTTATAGTAAGAATGTTGAAAAATGTTGAAAGGAGAAGCAATATGAAAAAAGCATTTACGATTGTGTTAGCTTGTATTATGATCATTGGTTTATGTTCTTGTGGTGGAGGTGTTTCCAAAGTGACCATTCAAAAGTATGGTGGAGATGTTTCCAAAGTGGCCATTCAAAAGTACGAGTCGGATTTATATACCGAAAAAGAGATAAGTTCAGCTATAAATGTTGTAATTAAGTATTTTGAAAACGATTTTTCGGGATGCACTTTAACTGAAATAACATATGCAGGGGATGAAGAGTCAATAAGAGAAACAGAGTATTATGCTGAAGGTGCTAATGAAGATGAAGTTATAGTTCTTGTTTCTTCTTTTGATGTAGACTCTTCGGGCGGAGACGGCTCATTAACTCCAAACAGTACATGTAGTGACTGGAAATGGGTTCTTGTCAGAAATAAAGGTGGAGAATGGAAATATTTTACACATGGCTATGCTTGATTTTTTGTTCAAACTAAACACGAACTATCACTCATAAAGTTTGGCATCTAAATTATACAGTCTTTATAGTAAGATTATCGAAAAAAGTAGAAAATAAAAAGCCCACCTTGTGTAAAGGAGGGTGGCACACGAAGTGTGACGGGAGGATTGTTAAGGGAAGAATCAATCCCTCAGTCAGCTGCGCTGACAGTCTTCGACCCGGGTCACAATTATAAATTGCTTCCCGCTTTGGCTAAAAATATGCCACAGGCATATTTTCTTTACGCGTCGCGTCCTTTACACAAGGGAGCCTCAAGGGAGCCTCGAGGGTGCCTTTGAAAGGGAGCATCTAAACTTATATCATAAATGAAAGGTGAGAAATTATGAACTATATCGGATTTTCGTTAAACGGAACATGGGAAATGAATTACAAAGAGCAAAAGTATGAGGGGACAGAAAACCCTTTTACTGCTTTAAAGGATACATGGGAAAAGCATGCCCTGATAGAAAATGCTGTTCCCGGCTACTGGGAGGATATGACAGAAAAGTTTAAACTGGCACCGTTTTTCTGTCAGCTTCGGATTAACCCCGAATACGGACTTCAGCAGTATCCCATATCCGGCGTTGCGCCTGATATGGCGCTTCCCAATGTGATTGGAAACTTTTTTTACCGCCGCACGTTTGTGTGCCGGGATATTACTGCACCCTGTGCGCTTCACTTTGAAGGTGTTCAGAATGCGGTATCCGTGTGGATAAACAATGTGTATTTAGGACGGCACGAGGGATATTCCGCGCCTTTTGATTTTGATATTCCGGAAGACTTGCTGATGAATGGTGAAAACACGATTTGCCTTTCTGTTTCCAATCATCGTTTGGAAGGATACGATGGTGAGCCTATCTCCGGACTTACGTCCCGTGCAGCAAATGAATGCACCGGCGGTATCACCGGTGATTTAGAACTTCGTGTGTATAACTGTCCCCTTCGAGATGCCGCAGTTTTGATAGCAGAGGATTGTAATTCTGCAGAAGTGCGTGTGAAAATGACGGAAAGGGCAGAGCTGACCTGGCAGGTGTTAGACGGAGAACAAGAACTGATGTCCGGCAATGCAAACGGCAATTTCAGCTTTTCGACCGAAAACCTGGCTCGGTGGTCTCCGGAGTGCGCCAAGCTTTACACTTTGCGTATCACCTGCGGAGAGGGATGCATGGAGCATACCTTTGGTGTGAGAAGACTTGTTGCCGACGGCGTGCATTTTAAATTAAACGGAATTCCTTATTTCCTGCGTGGTGTCTGCGAACATTGCTATTTTCCGGATACCATTCATCCTGCGCATGATAAAGCATATTATCGCTTTATTATCAAGAATCTGAAAAAATTAGGCTTTAACTTTATCCGCTTCCATACTTACGTTCCCGAAGAAGAGTACATGCAGGCGGCAGATGAACTGGGAATGCTGATTCATGTGGAAAGTCCTAACAATACAACGCTTGCTGAATGGAAGGATGTTGTAAAACTTTGTCGTCGCCATCCGTCTGTTGTGATATACTGTTGCGGCAACGAACTATTACTGGACGAGCCATTTATTGCACACCTCAATCAATGCGCAGATGTGGTACACGCACAGACAGACTCCTTGTTCTCGCCTTTTTCCGCGCTTCGCGGCCTGGAATATTTCTTCTTTGAACCGGAACTGGAGCATGAACTGAAGCACGAACCCTTTACCCATAATCCGCGCAGAATCGAATTGGTTGGTCGGTTCAGCGATATGTATTCCAGCTATGCGGTCAGCCGTTTCAGCTATCGCTCTCTGACCTTAGCAGATGCGGAAGAAGCGGACGTGTGGAGTGATGTTTACAAAAAGCCCCGTGTGAGTCACGAAATCTGTATTGACGGCACATATACGGATTTAAGCCTGAAAGACCGTTATAAGGGAACCCGTGTGGGCAAAACGGAAATGTTTTCGTCTTTAGAAAAGCATCTGGAAGAAAAAGGACTTCTTAAAAAAGCACCGACCTTCTTTAAACATTCTTCCGAGTGGCAACGCCGCATCCGCAAATACTGCTTTGAGGAGCTTCGCCGTAGCAACAACATGGCAGGCTATGATTTCCTGGGCCCCATCGATACACATTGGCACACCTTCGGCTATGATGTGGGCATGATGAACGAGTTTTACGAGTTAAAGCCGGGCGAAACGGTACGCAACGTCCTGATGTATAACTCGGAAACCGTGCTTTTGACCAACCTTAAGCGAAAAGTGAATTTTGCTTCCGGTGAAACACTTTCCTGCGGTATTTTCACATCCTGCTATCATAAAACACCTCTTGAAAACGCCACCCTTTCCATCCGTCTTCTGCTGGACGGTAAGGTTATTGAAAGAAAAAGTGTTACCATAGATACCATTTGGAATGGTCAGGTATCAAAGCTTTATGACCTTTCGCTCAAACTTCCCGAAGTGGAAAAGCCGGGCGCGATGAAGCTGCAGGTTTTCCTTGATTGCGATGAGCTGACTTGTGAAAATGAGTGGGAGCTTTACCTGTTCCCGACCGCACAGCCTGCAGATGCAAAAAATATTATCATAAAAGACAAAATGACGGAAGAAGAGCTGATAAGCACACTCCATAGCGGCAAAGACGTCCTTCTTTTAGGAGCGGAGCCCTTCGTCAGCCTTCCCACTACCTTCCGTATCGGTCTTGCAGGCAGAACCTCGGGGAATCTTGCAACGGTGATTTCCGACCATCCGGCACTTTCTGAAATGCCTCATGAAGGCTTTTGCAGTTGGCAGTTTTCGGGGTTGATGGAAGACGGAAACGCCATATGTTTTGCATGTGACGATGTTCCCTATAACCCCATCATTGAAGTGGCATCCACACATAAATTTGCTATCCGTCAGGCGGCAATGTTTGAATTTACTGTGGGAGAGGGAAGACTTTTCGTTTGCGGCTTTCATTTTTCTGAAACGGACCCTGCAGCAATGTGGCTGAAGGAACAGCTGATTCGATATATGACAAGCGATGCGTTTCGCCCCGGAGAGGAAATTTCCGAAGTACAGCTGCGTAAGCTGATACACGGTCAGGTAGGCGAGGTTGTCGGAAACACAAACTTTGCCTTTAACCCCAACGATAAAACGGCAACGAGAAAGGAAAGAAAGAAGTAACTAATTTCATAACATGATTGAAAAGGAAGAATACGCATATGAAAAACAAAAAACTTAAGAATTTTATATTTATGAATATCGGGTGCATACTGCTTTCAATTGGGGTATATTTCTTTAAGATTCCG
>JAFQLU010000032.1 GCA_017396465.1 Clostridia bacterium
TACCGTTACAAAAGCACTTTCTCACTATAACGGCGGATGTATTGACTTAAACACGGAAATCACCGAAGATTTTTCCGATTCGCAGATGAATAACGTAAGCCGTAAACTGAAGCAGAACGCAGCTTCTTTGGAAAATGCTAAAGATATTGAAGAAGCATACGAAGCATATGCCGAAGAAATAGCGGAAGATGCCGAAAGCGGAAGCTCCGGCGGTGGCGGTTCATCTTCTTCCGGCGGCGGTGGAGGTGGTGGAAGCACAGGCGGTAGCAGAAAACCTTCCACCGGTACAGAAACAAAACCGGAAGAAACCAAAAAGCCGGTTACCTTCTCCGATATCAATGAGATTCCCTGGGCAAAGGAAAGCATTTTATACCTGGCATCCGAGGGTGTCATCAGCGGTAAAGGTGACGGAAAATTCTATCCCGGCGACACGGTAACCCGTGAAGAATTCGTAAAAATCATCGTGGAAGCCTTCTCCCTTTCTATGAAAGGCGCAAGCGTTTCCTTTGAAGATGTTGAGGAAAGCAGATGGAGCTATTCCTATATCGCTTCTGCCTATCACTTAGGCATTATCAAAGGCGTCAGCGAAACTGCTTTTAACCCCACCGGCAGAATGACCCGTGAGGACATGGCGGTGATTATGTACCGCGTGGCAAATCTCGCCGGTCTGTCTGTGGATAGTGCGGAACTGACCTTTGCAGATAGCGAAAACATTGCTTCTTATGCAAAAGAAGCGGTTGCGGCGCTTACTGATGCAGGCGTTTTGAGCGGAATGGACGATAATTTATACTATCCGCAATACACGGTAACCCGTGCACAGGCGGCAAAGGTTGTTTATGAACTGCTAAGCTCCATAGGAGGTGTGAAATAATGAAAAGAAAAATATTTAGTATTGCTCTGGCGCTGATGCTTTGCGTAAGCTCTCTTCAGGTATTTGCCGTAAGAAGAGGCGAAGAAGCGGCGGCAGGTGCAGGCGAAAATGTGTTGGGCTTCGGTACCTTTGATAATGCAGAGAGTGCAAAGATGTTTATGTCGCAGGGTGCCAGAATCACCTGGACGGAAGACGATGCCGACGGCAGAACCAACAGTGGTTGTATTGCCCTTCGCGTAAACGAGCAGTGGGGCTATGCATATATGGAATTTCCCAACATCATCGGTGAAACCTATGATATTTCTTTTTATGCAAGAACAGATGCCGGCACACCGGCACTGGAATATATCCCTCGTTTCACACCGGCAACCGGAAAAACCGGTTGGGACACCTCCATTTTAGTGGACAAATTCGGAACATCATGGACCAAATACGAATGCTCCTACTATTGTGACGGTTTAGCGTATGACGGCACAGAAAATACCGGAAAGCTCCGTCTTTTTGGTGTTCGAATCGCAGGCGGTGCAGCGGGTTATACGTTCTACCTGGATAATTTAAGCATCGTTCCCAGAGGTGATGTGGAATATGATTGGAACTTAGAAGACTTCAGTTCTAACTCCATGTTCTATGACGATGTAATCCCTGCAGATGACGGCTTTGCAACACCCCAGCCTTATGAATCTGTATCCTTTGCAGACACCACAGGTCACTGGGGCGAAAGCGCTGTGGAAACCCTGGCATCCGCAGGCCTGTTAAAAGGGCAGGGAGACGGAACATTTGCTCCCGATAAAGCGGTAACCCGTGCAGAATTTGTGCAGATGGCAATGAATCTGCTTCGTTTGGAGGACTCGCAGTATAAAGGCGTATTCAGCGATGTTTCCTCCTCCGATTGGTTTGCAAACACGGTGCAGGCGGCATACGAGGTTGGTTTAATTAGCCCTGCCATGACCGTGGGAGGCACTTTTAAGCCGAACCAGACCATCAAAAGAGAAGAAGCGGCAACCATTATGGAAAAAGTGGCAGAGGCCCGTGCCGGAAAACCCGACACCCTTTCCATGCCTGCTTTTCGTGACAACTGCCGTATCACAGCATGGGCAAAGGACGGCGTGTACGGTGCAGCATCATTTGGCATTTTAGAGGGTTATCCCGACGGCACCTTCAAGCCGCAGAACGGCTTAACCCGTGCAGAAGCGGCAACTGTGATGTACAGAACCGTGGAAGTAAACAGCCGACTGGCAGTTTATGTGGACAGCGAAAACGGCGATGATAAAAACGATGGCAAGAAGGATACACCTGTTAAAACCGTTGACGCCGCAAGAAAACTGGTTCAGCCATATCTTGCCGATATGGAAAACCATATCTTCGTGCTGATTAAGGAAGGTACATACCATTTAGATGCTTCCACCTATTGGAGCTCTGCCGATTCCGGTCAGAACGGATTCTCTGTTATCTACAAATCCTTAGGCGATGAGCAGCCTGTTTTCGACATGGCTTCTGAACACACAGGCTTTACCCTTTACGATCAAGAGAAAAATATCTACAGAACCTATGTGGGCACAAATAACAGCGCACGTCAGGTATTTATCAACGGCGTTCGCGGAACCCGTGCAAGAAGCGAATTTGTTGCGCGAGCAGGGGAAGCGGAGTGGTCAATGATTGACTACACCTATTATGAATGTGATGACAAGAGCTTTTTGGATATCACAAATCCCACAGATGTGGAA
>JAFQLU010000033.1 GCA_017396465.1 Clostridia bacterium
ATGTGGGTGTCGTTTAAAAAGCCCATACGAACATCCACTTCGTTGGTTCTGGTAACCAGCTCTGTGGTTCCAGCAGAAGCCGTCATCGGCATGCAGATGCAGGTTACTGCAAGCATCAGAGACAAAACCAGAGAAATGATTTTTTTGAAGTTTTGCATGAAAATTCCTCCCTCATTGATTGAACATAAATCATGTAAAAATACGCAATAATTGGGTATGTACCTTTTTATATTATATCATTTTGCCTAAAATTTGTCAACACGAAAACAGAAAACGACACCGCAAAATGCGGTGCCGCTATAAAATATTTTATTTTACGGTTAAAAGCTTTTCAGCCGTCTGCGCTTTCATGCCTGTGATGTAATCCCAAACAAATACTTTTACATCTGTGGGTGTTCCGGAAACAGGAGCATTGATTACGATTTCTTTGGTATCGGTTACGTTCATCGAGCTTAAGGACAACAGCTTTCCGCCATTGTAAAGCGCAAGTACCGCCGTGCCGGATACGGGTGTATCATAAAGCGCAGTTGCGGTTGCAACGCCATTTTTCACTACAACGCCTTCCACCGGTTCGGGAGCTACATAACCTGCAGGAGCAAAGCTGATGTAGTCCAGCTGATACTTGAACTTGTTGTCTTTCGTTACGCCAACGTCTGCATTCAGCTGGTATTCGCCAGCATCCAGCCATACAGATTTCTTTTCGTATAAGCTCATGGGAGCTGTGGTCCATACGCCGTATTCCGTCAGAATCTTTGTGTATTCGCCGTCATTGGTGCCGATGGTTACCTCGCCCAGCGTTAAGGTAATCAGGCTCAGATACAATCTGTCTTTGCTCGTTTCGCCCAACTGGGTTACGCTTCTTTCACCAACAACGTAGCTGATATCATAGTATCCGCTCTCTTTCACAATAACATTGGTTCCGATATCGGGTTTGTTGGAATCCCAGTTATTACAAACAATTTTGCCTTCGCTTGCCGCTGCTTCTTCCCTAACCTTTGCACTTGTAATATCATCAAATTCGATGGTGGTTACACCGTCAGCAGTAATGGTGGGAATACCGGGAGGTGTAAGCTTTAAGTAGTCCATGCTGACAGCAACGTCTAACACGCCCTGCTCGGGACGTGGACCAAATTCAACGGTAATTTCGTGTTCCCCTTCTGTCAGTTCAACAGAAACTGTATCTCTTCTTGCAGAATGATAGAGATCGTTGAAGTATCCATATTTGCCTTCTGCATTTTTCTCTTCGTCCAGTTTTTCCCACGCAAATACTTCATTCACCAAAAGACCATCCACATAAATGTTTGTGGGACTGCCTACATCTGAAATCACATATTCCAATTCATAAATGCCGGGTCTTTCCACACTTACATCAATGTCTGCACGAATGGCAGGATGGTTCTCCTTATGTACGGTATCCATCTGAATAAACTTGGAGCCGCTGGCATTGGGAGACACTTTCACTTCAGGAGCATACGGTGTTTTGTCCGCATCGTTATAATAGAATGAGCCTGCTAATTCTTCCGCTTCAATGATTGTGGTAGTGCTGCCGCTGATCTTCTTCGTTAAAGAGGTGAACTGGATATAGTCTAAGAAAAGAGCGATATCGCCTTCGGTTTTTCTGGGATGAATCACGAACAGAAGCTCATGATCGCCTTCGGGAAGTTCAATATTTTTTGAAAATTTCACTGCGCCTGCCCAACTGCTGGAGAACACGCGGAACTTACCGTCTGCATTTTTTTCGTCAATGAAAACATTGGAGATGTTGCTGTTCAGCGGTTCACCCTCGATGTTATCCAGATAGATATCCATCTTACTTACTATGGACAGAGAAACATATTCCATAGCAAACTTTCCTGCTTTTTCAATAGAAACAGGGATAGTCATGATATAGTCATCGGATGCTTTGCCGTCTGCACTGTCGATAGCTGCGTATTTGCCGCCGCTGGACAGTTCCCCGTTCCAGATGGGTGGGGTGTAGGTTGTGCCGTCGTTTAAGGTGTAGGGCACGATATAATCTTCAAATTCAGCACGGTCGGACTCGCCGGACTTTAAGATCAGCTTGGAAGGAGTGAACTCAATATAGTCCATACAGAACAGGAAGGGCTGAACCTGGGATGTATTTGTGGGATGGTACACTTCAACGGTTACGGTGTGTTCACCCTTTGTCAGTGTCTGTGGTGTGCCGGCGTAACGTGCCAGAGGAATGTTGTTATTCCAGGGGAAGGTGCCGCCGCGAGATAAATCGTCTGTAAAGTTTTTGCCGTTTGTACCAATCTGCACGCCGTCAACCTTGATGATGATATCGCTGACGAAGTTGCCTGCAGCGCCGTGATGATTTACGGTGTAGTCAATTTTATAGGTATCGTCTACAGGAAGGTCCACAGGGAAGCTGAATGTGTAGGGATTTTTTTGCTCACCGTTTTCATCCAGAACATCACCGCGGTTTAAGGTCGCATAAGGAGCTGTCTGCGCAGAAATTACAAACTGGCTGTTGCTCACATAAGGAGAAGAAGCAATCAGTTTCGATGTGGGGCAGAATTTTTCAAACTCAAAACGAAGTGCATTGGAGTCTATCACTTGCTCTTCTGTGGTAACTGTAGCGGAAATAGGTGTACCAAAGGAACCGAAGGGCGTCATGGGGTAAACATTTACGGTATACTCTTCTCCATAGCTTAAGCCGGTGATTTCTTTGGTGTAGCTTGTCGCACGGTTTGCTTCCGCTTTCCAGAAATCAGCCTGAAAATTCTGAGAAGCATGCACGGTGCCACTTTTGTCTACCACTTCCAATTTATATGCACGGAGAAAGTTATCCTGCTGGATTTCGTCCGCACCAACAATATATGCGCTGTTGGGATAGGTAACAATGATATTGTTGCCTACTGCTGTTGCTTTCAGTTCTGCATCCTCGGGGAACTCGGCTGTTGTAGTAACCTGCGCACGCTTTTCTGCGGTATAGTTCATGGATGCAGTATCGTTTGTTGCGTCATCGTCTAAACGGTCTGCAACAATTGCGGGAATATCCACTACAAAGGGTTCGCCGATGAATGTGCCATTAGTGTAGTCCAGGCGGTATAAATAAACCACATTGTCCTTTACTTCTGCAAAGGAGCCCTGAGAGCACATCTGGTCTGTGATGTTACCTTCATTCACGCAGCCCTTCTGGGACTGATAGCCGCCGGCTGTCATGGGAGACTGGAATGCGGTAAACCCGCCCTGCCAGATGATTTCGGGTTGCTGCGCTAAAAGGTGCATATGCGCTGTGATGTTCACAATCTGGGGACGATTGTCTAAATACGCACGGAATTCGTCGGTATATTTAGAGTTAGAGCCTGTTACGGTGTTCTTGATGGGGTGATGCAGAAGCAGGAACACAGGCTTGGTAGAATCCGGAATCACGCCGTTGGCAAATACGCCGTCCACATCGTTGGTGGAGTCTTCTGCCAACGCTTTATCGATTTCTGCCATCAGATAGCTTTCTGTTTCCGCGGTTACTGCGCCGTTATAGTCTTTCGCGCCGCCGGCGATGAAATGGAAGCCGTTCTGAACCACGTGATGGTTCAGGTCAAAACCGGTCTGCTCTGTAAACACCTTGATGGAATTTTCAGAAACTGTTTCATCTGTGTTTGCCTGGGGGAACTCGTGGTTACCCATAGCATAAGCAATGACGTCTTCCTTTGCCCAGCCTGCAGCCGTAATACCTGCATAGAGCTTTTCATAACCGCCGATGTCGGTTAAGGGGTCGTCGTTTTTCGAGTTATAATACACGTTGTCGCCCACGAATGCCAGCTTTTCGGCACCTAAGGTTTTTAACGTTTCCATGGCAGAGATGGCAAGTGCTTCGCCGCTGCCTGCTTTTGTGATGTGTGTGTCATTTAAGAAACCGATTCTTAAATCCACGTCCGTTGTCTGCGCTTCCCATGCAGATGCAGGCATGCAGAACAGAGCCGCAACCAGCATTACAGATAAAAGCAAAGACAAGATTTTTTTCATGCTTTTCATAGAATTTCCTCCCTCATCTTTTTTCGCACCAAATATACTACATATAGGTACATTTTCTTTCATATTATACCACGATTATGGTATCGTGTCAACAGGACTTTCCAATTTGATTACAAAAAGAACGCCTCCGCTATCGCGCGGAGGCATCCATGTTTTATTTCTTATTCTTCTGCTAAACTGTATTCCTGATGGGTTACCAAAGGTGTTACGTTTTCATAGCCATCGATTACAAATGCTTTCACATGTGTTGCGGTGGATTTTGCCGCAGAGATGGTTACATATCTTGCATTCGTTACATCCTTGGTTTCAACCTTTAAGAGCTCGTCGCCGTTATAGAATGCAAAGATTGCAGTTCCGGTCATAGCGTCTTTGGAGTTGATGTGCGCTGTGATGTAGCTTGTGCCTAAAAGCTCGATTTTGTCCACCGGACGGAACTCAATGTAGTCCATCTGGTAGTTATATACCTTATCGGGATGGCTTTCTGCACGGGTAACCTTTGCATCTAAGGTGTATACACCTGCATCCAGCCAAACAGCATCTTTAAAGTAGCGGCACATAGGAGCGGTGCCCCAAGAGAAGCCGTCTGCACTCTTGATGTTTTCATAATGGGTACCATCATTTTTACCGATAAGAGTATCACCCAGATAAATAGCAATCGATGCCACATAATTCGGATTAGAATACAGGCTTTTGTTACCTACCAGATACTCAATATTATAGTATCCACTGTCACGGATTTCAACCTGCGCCTGAATCACACGTGCACTGTCCTTGCTACCATAGTTATTATACACATATTTTCCACCGCTGGCAGCAGACAGTGTTTTTACATCCATATTTGCATATTTTTCAAATTCAATACGGGTTTTATTCTGCTGTGTGATGACTTCATCCACTTTTTTGGAAATATGGAAATAGTCGTAAGAATATGCTAAAGAACCGTCTTTTCTGAGAGCTGTGTTAAACACCAGTTCATGCAAACCTGCGGTCAGTTCTACATTTGCCTTATAGATTCTCATGTTGTAATGCGTGTGATGCTTATACAGGTTAGCGGTTGATGTGGTGGTCAAAGCTGTTCCGTCCATAGTGGGAGTAATGGTACTTAAATCGGTTGCAGCAGAATATTCTATCGTGTATGTGCCTGCTTCTTCTGCCGCAAATACAAAGGTCGGTGCAATTGCCTTGCTGCCGGAGCCTCTGTAGATTACCAGACCGCCGCTGGCATTGACATCACCTGCTACAATGGCTGTGCTTGTTCCCTTAAATCTGTCTGCATAGTCTTCCGCTTCATAGTGCAGGCTACCGTTTGCAGAAAGGATATCTGTTGCAGGAACGAACTTGATGCAGTCTAAATACTGCGCAATATCGCCGTCGCCACGTTTATAAACGCGGACGATGAGGTTATGTGCGCCCTGAGGAAGGCGTACCTGCTTTGTGGTATCAATATTTACATACGCCCAACCGCTGGCAAAGCATGCATATTTTCCTGCCGCATTTTTCTCCTTGTTGGTGGTACGGGTGTAGGTCGTGTTGAGTTCCGTGTCTGTGCTGTCTAAATAGATAGATGTATCCGGAAGCTGACACGCATAAGATGTCATGTCATAATAGCCTTCGTTTTCCACGTAGATGGGAACGGTGATATCGATATAGTCTACTGCAGCTATTCCGTCGTCACTGTCAATCAGCAGATATTTACCGCCGCTGGAGCTTGCGGTAGAAACGTTACGACCTTTGTATGTGGTGCCGTCTGTCTGGGGAACAACCGCCTGATCTACATAGTTTTCCATTTCGATGGTGGTGTTGCCGTCCAAACCAATAAAAGGCGTTCTGGGGATAACTTCCACATAATCTGCACAGAACAGGTAGGGCTGTCCGGTGTTTGTCGGAGCATTTACCGATACGGTTACCGTATGGTCGCCTGCTGTCAGGAGCTGGTCAGCCGCTGTGTAGTGCATCAGCGGAATGTGTTCGTTCCAGGGATAGGTGTTATTTAAGGAGCGGTCTTCGTCGCCCTTCGTTAAGTTGTTGGCAAGTGTCACATTCGCTGTGTCCTTATCTAAAATAAAGGATACCTCGCTGACATTGTTGCCGCTGTTTCTGTAGCCCATTGCCAGTTCAAAGCCGTAGTACCCGTCAACGGGAACAGAGATGGGAATATCAAAGGTAAAGGGGCTTGTGTATGCGTCTCTTGCCAGATATGTTACGCCGGAAACCTTACCGCCCTGTGCGGAAATACAGAGACCACCGCCGGATGCGTATTCCGTTGCTTTGTTCAGCTTTGTTTCGGGACAGTAATCTTCTACCTCGTAGCGTACTGCATTTTCCTGAATCACCTCTTCTTCTGTTTTGAAGGTTGTGGTGATAGGTGCGCCATATGCACCGAAGGGTGCTCTGGGATATACGTTTACGGTGTATTCCGTGTTATAGGAAAGACCGCCTACGCTCTTTGAGTAGGTCGTAGCACGATTTGCCGGTGCTTTCCAGAAATCCGCCTGGAAGGTGCTGGTAACCACCGCAGTCGTGCCCTGAAGCACTTCAATCTTATAGCCACGGATGAAGTTATCCTGCTGAACCGGGTCATAGGATGTCATGGTTGCGGAGTTAGGGAATTTTACGGTCGCCGCTGTGCCCTGTGTTTCAACAGTTACGGCTGCACCTTCGGGGAATGCCGCAGTAGATGTAAGCGCATCACGCACTTCGTATCTGTAAGGCATGTTGTTATAATCGTCTGCTGTGTCTTCCGTTAATCTGTCTGCCACGATTTTGGGAATATCCACAACGAAGGGTTCGCCGATATAGGAACCGTTCTTGTAGTCCAGACGATACAGATATACTACGTTATCCTTGATTTCCAGGAAAGAACCCTGTGAGCACTGGGAATCTGTGATTTCAGATTCTTTTGTGTAACCCCACTGGGACTGATAGCCACCGGCTGTCATGGGGGACTGGAATGCCGTAAAGCCTGCGTCCTGACCGATAATATCAGGATGCTGCGCTAAAAGGTGTTTATGCGCTGTGATGAAAACCACCTGAGGACGAGCCGCTAAAAATGCTTTGAATTCTGCGGAATAGTGGCTGCCTGTCTGGTTTGCCAGTGTACCTGCCATCGGCTGATGCAGGAACAGAAGAACGGGTTTTGTGGAGTTGGGCACGCCACCTTCGTATACAACCGCTAATGTGTCGTCGGAAGTATCTTCTGCCGTTCCGTTATCGTAAACGGTGGTTCTTCCTTCTGTTTCGTTGGTGGAATCTTCGCACAGAGCTTTATCAATTTCTTCCATGTAGTATTTTTCCATTGCTCTGCTGTGAACATTGTTATAGGTTTCCGGTCCACCGGTAATCATGTGGAAACCGTTATAGGTTGTGTGCTGGTTTCTGGGACCGTATTCTTCTTCGAATGCGGTGATAGAATTTGCAGAGGTTGTTGCATCGCTTCCGCTTCCCTGGGGAAACTCGTGGTTACCCATTGCGTATGCAATAACGTCTTCTTTTGTCCAGCCTGCGGTCTCAAGACCTGCCCAGAGCTTCTGATAGCCTACACGGTCTGTCAGCGGTGTGTCTGTTGCTTTGGTGTAGTACACGTTGTCGCCCACAAAGGCGAGTTTTTCCATGCCTAAGGCTTTGAGCGTTGTAAGCGCAGTAATGTTCAGCGCTTCACCGGAGCCGGAGCTTGTGATGTGTGTGTCATTTAAGAGACCCAGTCTTAAATCGACTTCATTTGTTCTTGCTTCCCATGCAGCTGCTGTGGTCGGCATAACAAACATTGCCGCTACCATCATCAGCGAAAGAAGCAAAGACAACACTTTTTTCATAGACTTCATGAAAAATCCTCCCTCTTATGTTTATATAGTTAACAAAAGTTGTTTGTTGTGTAACATTACACAACAAATGGGTATACCCATTTATGATATTATATCATTTTGACCAAAAATTGTCAATAGAAAACTAAAAAAACGGCACCGCATTTTTTTGCGGTGCCGCCTGATAGTATTTCTCTTTATTTATTTTTCAAAAATAACTTCTTCTGCCTGCGGTTTTAATCCTGTAAGTGCATCTAAAACCAGAACCTTTACTTCTGTGTAAGCTGCTGCAGGAGCATCCACCGAAACAAGCTTGGTATCAGCAACAATGGCAGAACCTACGCCAACCAGCTGTTTGCCGTTATAGAGCGCAACAACTGCTTCGCCGGATACAGGTGCATCGTATGCTGCAGTTACCGTGACGGTGCCGTCACCGTTATCCACAACGCCTGTTGCGGGAGCAAACTCGATATAGTCTAAGGTGTACTTATATTTTGCGTCAGCTGTGATGGCAACATCTGCGTTGATTACATAGCTGCCTGCTTCTAAGTACAGTTTGTTTACGTATTTGCTTACGGGAGCGGTATCCCAAACATCGTAAACAGAACCTAAGTTTTCCACATAGCCGCCCTTGTTGTTACCAATCAGCTGATCGCCGATGGTTAAAGTAACGGTACTCAGGTGTCTGGTCATTTCTGCGCTGTAAGGATTGCCGTCTTTATCTACTGTGATTTCGCCGACTACGTATGTGATATCATAGTAGCCGCTCTTCTCTACCACAACAGGGATTTTCTGTGTGGGCTTCCCGTTTGCCCAACTGTTGTGTGCAACAGCGCTTCCGCTTGCGTATGCTAAGTCTTTTTTCACGTTTCCGCTGGTGTAATCTTCAAACTCGAATCTGGTAACATCGTCTGCCGCAATCACATTGTTTTCAACAGGCGTAAACTCAATGTAGTCAAAGTAGACCGCGATATCTTTCAGCTCACCACCACGCGGATAAATCCGAAGAATCAGATCCTGTTTTCCGCCCTTCAGCTCAATTCTGCTCTTATATTTTGTTGCTTTTGCCCATGTGCTGGAGAAGTATGCAATTTTGCCGTCTTCGCCCTTCACTTCATCTATAATCTCATATGCACTGCCCTGGGTTAATACGGGATCAGTTGTTGTATCGTCAACAAAAATGCTCCAACCGCTGACACCAAAGCATACTACAGAGGACATATCATACATACCTGCTGTTTTTACGTTAATCGGAACGATAACATCCACATAGGCTACGTCGCACTTGCCGTCTGCGCTGTCGAATGCTAAATATTTTCCTTCCGATGCGCCGGCACCGTTACTGATAGTGGGAACATAGGTTGTGCCGTCGTTTTGGGGAACAGTTACGCCGTCTGCATAGTTTTCCAGTTCCAGACGGGTTGTTTCTGTGCCGCTGATCGGTGCAACATAGCCGGAGATATCCACATAGTCAAAGGCATATGCAACGCCTAAAGATTCGCCGCGGCTTTTCACAACATAAATCAAGCTGTGTGCGCCGGCTTCGATATCCGCTGTGAAGCGATACAGTTTTTTCAGCCAGCCGTTTTTGTTCTGATATACTTCGCCGTTTTCGGATAAATCTTCGAAGCTTGTGTTATCTTTGTTGATGATGCAGATAGGCTCACCTTCTGTGTTGTCGACATAAACATAGACGTCACTTAAGTTCGCAGAATATGCACCAACGTGGTCAAACTGATATGTGCCTTTGTTTTCCGCGTAGAAAGGCAGAGTGAATGTGGTTTCGTTGCCGCCGCCTGCGTATGCTAAAACGCCGTTATCTGCTGCAGCATTTTCCCATTTATAAACCACAGGTGTGAATTTTTCCATATGGTCGGAGAAGTTCACATGGGTTGTCTTTTTCGTAGAAACCGAAAGCTCGGAGCTGGACAGTTCCAGATAGTCCAGATACAGGGCGATATCGCCTGCTCCGCGCTTCTTCAGCTCAAAAATCAAGGTGTGTTCGCCTTCCGTAAGCGGTAAGGAGAAGCGATTGGAGGTTGCCATTGCCCAAGAGCTTTCAAACACGGGGAATATGCCTTCGCTGTTTTTCTCGTCCAGGTTTTCCTTGATAACAGTTGTGTTCACAGGACCGTTATCTTTGCTGTCCACATAAATGTTTAATGCACTTGTGCCTGCGTTAACCACATATTCTGCGGAGTATGTGCCGTCTGCCTGCACGGTAACAGGGATTTCGAAGTCAACAAAATCAGGTGCTAAGCCGTCTGCACTGTCGAAGAATGCGTATGCAGAACCACTACATCCCGAAGAGGATACAGTTTTGGGTGTGTAGATTGTGCCGTCTGTCTGCTCAAAGGACACGCCGCTTATATAATCTTCCATTTCCACTCTTGCAGTTTTTCCGGGTGCTAAAATCGCCTTTTTGGGATTGAACTCAATGTAGTCCAAGCAGAACAGGAAGGGCTGTGCCTGTGTGGTGGCAGTGGGCAGATTGACTTCTACCTTCACCTTGTGATTGCCCGCCGTGAGGTATTCCACATTTTTCTTGTAGCGCATCAGAGGTGTGTACTGCCAGGGGTATGTGTTGCCCAAAGACAGGTCTAAATCATAGGAATTGTCGTTCTTACCGATTTCTACATCGTCCACATAAAAGGTCATGTGACTTACGAATGTGCTGTTTGTGTGATAGCTTGCCGCATAACGGATGTCATATGCGCCGTCTGTGGGCAGGTTTACATTAAAATCAAAGGTGTAAACCGGGTTTTCCTCGTCTCTGGGAAGAACAACGTTGCTTACGTATTCGCCGGCCTGGTTAGAGGAAACCAGCTTTCCGCCGCTGGCAAGATCGGATTTTTTAACAATCCCTGTATAGGGGAAGTGATCTTCAAACTCGTACCGCACTGCGCTGTCGCTGATGACCTCCTTATCGGTTGTGACCGTTGCGGAAATGGGTTTACCATAGGTGCCCAAGGGTGCCCAAGGATATACGTTTACGGTGTATTCCGTGCCATACGCAAGGCCGGAAATGCTTTTTGTGTAGGACTCTGCTCTGTCTTCGTCCTTTTTATAGAAGTCTGTCTGATAGTGCTTGGAGGTGGTAACCGTACCGTTGGGGTTCACAACTTCCACTTTATACCCGCGGACGAAGTGATCCTGCTGGATTTCGTCATATTCTGCCATAGCCGCGTTGTTGGGGAAGGTTACGGTAACGGTTGTACCCTTGGCAGAAGCTGTAAGCTCCGTGCCTGCAGGGAACGCCGCAACGCTTTTCACCTGTTCGCGTTTTTCATCTGTATACAGATAGTTGTCACCATCGTTTGCCACATCATCGTCTGTGCGGTCTTTGACAATGGCAGGAATATCAATTACCCAGGGATCGTCAATAAATTCACCCTTGGTGTAGTCTAAACGGTAAATGCGTACCACGCCGTCTTTTACCTCAAACATAGAGCCCTGGCTGGAATAGGTGATGTTGCCGGTGGAGGTTGCGCCCAGCTCTTCCAAATAGCCGCCGCCAACCAATGCGGACTGATAGGATGTAAAGCCGTCCTGCCAGATGGTCTGGGGCAGATTTGCCGCTACGTGCCAATGCGCCGTGATATTCACAATCTGGGGACGGTTCTTTAAGAATTCCACAAATTCATCTGTGTATTTATCACCGGAAACATTAAAGATGGTTCCGTCGATGGGATGATGCAGAAGCAAGAATACCGGTTCGGTGGAATCCGGAATCACGCCTTCGGGGAACTTGCCGTCTACTGCGTTTTCACTGTTTTCAGCGATAGCCGCGTCGATTTCGTTCATGAGCCACTCTTGTGTTTCAGCAGTTGCCTGACCGTTATAGTCCTTTGCACCGCCGGCGATAAAATGGTAGCCGTTTACCACTTCGTGGTGGTTCATGTTGAAGCCTGTGTAGGTTTCAAAGGTGTTGATTGCTGTGTTCGATACATCCACATCCGTGTTGGACTGGGGGAACTCATGGTTGCCCATTGCGTATGCAATGATGTCGTCTTTTGTAAAGCCTGCCGTTTCCACAGCACCGTATACATTCTCGTAAGGTGTGATATCTGTGGGGTCAGAGGATGCGGACGGATAGTAGATTACGTCGCCCACAAAGGCTAAACCGTCCATGTCATTTCCACCCAATGTCTTCAAGGTAGAAAGTGCGTTTGTCAGATTCGGAACGCCGTTCCCCGTAGCCGTTACATGGCTATCGTTGATTACACCGAACCGAAGGTCCACTTTTTCTGTTTGTGCTTCCCATGCGCCTGCAGGAATACTGATACAGGAAACCAGCATTGCTACCGTCAGGCATACAGAAAGCAGTTTTTTCATGCTGTGCATAAAATTTCCTCCCTCATGGTTATTTTATGATTTTTCATGCATTCTGCACAAAAAACCAAAGTATTACTTATATATTATACCATTTTCGCCCACATACTGTCAATGTTTTTTTACGATTATATTACAAAAGGAGCCGTCGTCAAAACGACGGCTCCTTTGGGATGGACGCAAAATAGTGCAGATTTGGCAAACTGAGTCCCGAAGCTGTATATGGATACTGCGAGAGGCGAAGTTTGTCAAAAACGCAAAGCATATATCATTGAAATACGTTATATAACGAATTACTACTTTGATTTTAGTCTCATGTAATCCTTTTTCTTTGAAAACGGATATATAGAAACCTTTTCTGTACTTTGCGTGGTCTGTGCATTTTGCTACAGACCTTTTATTTTACTGTAAGTATTTTATCTGCACATACGGGCTTAAGTGCACCGACACTGCTCCACGCAAATGCCTTTGCGGAGGTAACAGCACCGGAAACAGGTGCAGAAACGGTAACAGTTGTTGCGCCGTTCACCTCTGTTGTTCCGATAGCTACCAACGCACCACCGTTATACAACGCCAGAACAACCGTTCCGGTCACGGGTGTGTCGTAAGAAAGATTTGCCGTTGCAACACCGCCCGACAGGGTTACGGTTTCTCCCTGCGGCGCAAGCTTTACGTAGTCCATTGCCATAGCGCCCTGCGTGTTGTTGTTTCCGCCCCAGGGAGAACGGTTATCAATCACAAATATCAAGGTGTGCGCACCTTCGGAAAGGTCAATCGAGAAGTCGATAACGCCTGCAGGATAATCCCTGGTAAAGAAGGTTGCGTTATGGGAAATGCTTGTTGCCTGTTTGGGGAAGTCCGGTGCGACTTCGCCGTTTTCTCTGTTATTTAAGGTAAGAATCGGTTCTGAATCCACAGAATCCAGATACATGTTGATTTCACTTAAGTGACTTGCAAAACCAAAGCAAAATTCGCCGTTATATACGCCGCCCTTCGCTACCTCAACAGGCAAAGTAAAGGTTACAGGGTCCATACCAAATCCACCGGAATATACATATTTCCCTGCGCTTGCGCCGGCATTGATTCCAACGTTGGGAACTCTTCCGAAGTTATCGATATAGTTTTCGATTTCAAAAACGGTTTCGCCTTCCGGCTTCACTTCTCTGTTCACAGGAACAAATTCCACATAGTCAAAGCAGCCTGCCACATCGTTATTGGGCTCAGGGCGAACCTTTGCGGTAAAGGTCAGATCGGAAAATCCCTTGGGAAGCTCAGCTTCAAAGCTATAGCGCACGGCGTTGTGCCAGCGTTCGCCGAAATAGGTATATTTCTGCAGCTCGTTATTGAAAGCGTCTAACGTTTTTGCCGTTATCTTGTCCTCTGTGTTCAGCACCGTGCCGTTTAAGGAAATTTCAAAGACGGTGTGCACATTGGACATCACATAGCTGATTTTATATGTTCCTGCTTCTTCCACATAAACCGGCAAGGTAAGAACTTCGTCCTTGTCTGTGACAGATGTGTCGATATAGGCGTATGTTACGCCTTCTGTGGTGGAGGAATCAAACACTTCCATTTTAACAGGCGCAAATTCTTCTGCGTAGTTTTCAAATTCCACACGGGTGGAGCTGTTTCCCGAAATTCGCTCCAGATTGGATTTCAATTCGATATAATCCAGATACAGCGCGATATCTCCCTGATTCGAACGTTTGGCAATATCAAAAATCAAGGTGTGCTTTCCTTCCGGAAGCGACACGGTTGTGGTGTGTTCTCTTGCCGCCGCCCATGTACTGGAGAAAACGGGATATTTTCCGTCGGAGCCTTTGGAATCTAAAGTTCTGGAAGAAAGATTTACATTGATAGGCTCGGAATCCATGGAATCCAGATAAATATTAAGAGGACTGACGCCGTCAACAATTACGTATTTCATGGTGTAGTCTGCTGCAGCCGTTACGTTGATAGGTACTTCAAACTGCACCGCTTCGGGACCGATACCGTCCTTGGTGTCGAAGAATGCGTATGCACCGCCGCTGGCGTTATCGGACAATTCTACTTTTGGTTTATCTGTTGTTCCGTCTGTCTGGGGAATGGTGACATCACCGATATATTTTTCCAGTTCTGCTCTTGCCGCCGTTCCGGGAGAAACAATCATGGTTTCCGGTGTGAACTGGATATAGTCCAGCGCAAAGAGGTAGGGCTGAGCCTGCGCTGTTGCAGTCGGAAGCGGAATGGTTACCGTTACGGTGTGCTTTCCTTTGGAAAGCGAAATCCCTGTTTTGCGGTATTTGGACATGGGGATATAGGACCAGGGGAAGCCGCCGCCTGCGGATAAGTCTTCCACGAAGCTTTTATCATTGGTACCAACCACTTCGCCGTCCACATCAATGGTCACATAGCTGACATAAGTATTATCCTTATGACAACCTGCGGCGTAAATGATTTCGTAGGTATCGTCGGCAGGCATCACCACATCAAAGGAAAAGGTGTGGGGATTTTCCACTTCGTTTCTGCCTAAACATCCATAGGGCTGAAGGTCGCCTGCCTGATTGGAGCATACCAGCTTTCCGCCGCTGGCGTTATCGGAGGCTTTAATCAGCTTTGCATACGGGTAATAATCTTCAAATTCGTAACGGATGGAACTATCCGGAACTTCTTCCGCTTCGGTGGTAAATTCTACCGAAATCGGTGCGCCGTAGCTACCAAAAGGCGTCATGGGATATACGTTCAGGATATATTCCGTTCCGTATGTCAGGCCGCTTAAGGTCTGTGTCGCGGTTTCGGCGCGGTCTGCTTCTGCTTTCCAGAATTCTGCCTGATACTGAACAGAAGCCGCAACCACACCGCTCTTTTTGTTCACCATCTCAATTTTATACGCACGGATGAAATTATCCTGCTGGATTTCATCATAGGTTTCCATGTATGCGTTCATGGGATAGGTGAAGGTCACACTGTTGCCGTCTGTTTTGTCCACAGTAACAGTTGCACCTTCGGGATATGCCGCAGCAGATGTTACTGCCGCTCTTTTTTCGTTGGTATACAGCATGGATGCTGTATCGTTGGTTTCGTCATCGTCCAAACGGTCTGCTACAATTGCAGGAATGTCTACAACGAAGGGCTCACCGATATACGCGCCGTTTTTATAGTCAATACGGTAGAGATAAACGACATTATCTTTTACTTCCAGGAAAGAACCCTGCGAACACATCTGGTCTGTGATTTCAAAAGGCTCCTTACAACCCCACTGGGACTGGTAGCCGCCGGCGGTCATAGGAGACTGGAACGCCGTAAAGCCTGCATCCTGACCAATAATTTGAGGATGTTGTGCCAAAAGATGTTTGTGCGCCGTGATGAAAACCACCTGAGGACGAGCCGCTAAAAACGCCTTGAATTCTGCGGAATAGTGGCTGCCGGTCTGGTTTGCAAGGGTGCCTGCCATCGGCTGATGCAAGAATAAGAAGACGGGCTTTTCAGAATCGGGCACACCACCTTCGTATACCACAGCTAATGTGTCGTCCGAGGTATCGTCCGCCGTTTCGTTATCGTAAACGGTTGTTCTTTCTTCTGTTTCGTTGGTGGAATCTTCGCACAGAGCTTTATCGATTTCTTCTATGTAGTATTTTTCCATTGCTCTGCTGTGAACATTGTTATAGGTTTCCGGTCCACCGGCAATCATGTGAAAACCGTTATAGGTTGTGTGCTGGTTTCTGGGACCGTATTCTTCTTCAAATGCGGTGATGGCGTTTGCAGAGGTTATTGCATCGCTTCCGCTTCCCTGAGGAAACTCGTGGTTACCCATAGCGTATGCAATGACGTCTTCTTTGGACCAGCCTGCTTTTTCCAGACCTGCCCAGAGCTTCTGATACCCTTTGCGGTCTGTCAGCGGTGTGTCCGTTGCCTTGGTGTAATACACATTGTCACCCACAAAAGCGAGTTTTTCCATTCCTAAGGCTTTGAGTGCAGTAAGTGCCGCGACGTTCAGCGCATCACCGGAACCGGAGCTTGTGATGTGTGTGTCATTTAAGATACCCAATCTCAAATCCGCTTCATTTGTTCTTGTTTCCCAGGCAGATGCAGGAACGACAAATACAAAGCTTGCAAAAACAACTGCCAGCGCAAGACTCAATGACAAGATTTTTTTGCTTGTTTTCATATCAAATCCTCCTGATATAAATGAAAATTGTGGCACCGCCAAAAGGCGGTGCCGCAATAAGGTTTCAGATTATTCTGCTACGGTAAGATTGATTTCTTCTGTCAAAGGCGTAACCGCGGTCAGGTCAGACCATGCAAATACTTTTGCGTGGGTGAATGTTCCCGGAACGGGAGCGGTTAAGGATACGGTTTCTTTGTTTTCTACATCAATCATATTTACAGAAATCATTTCCTTGCCGTTATAAAGAGCCAAGATTACTTTACCTGTTACAGCTTCTTTGAAGGTTGCTGTTGCTTTTGCCGTTGTGCCCTCAACAGTTAAGCTGTCAACCGGTGCAAAGGAGATGTAGTCCAGCTGATATTTATACTGTTTGTCAGCCGTGATGCCAATATCTGCTGTGATAACGTGGTCGCCCTTTTCCAGATACAGAACAGTTTCATATCTGCAAACGGGAGCCGTCTGCCACAAGGTGTAGATATTACCTAAGTTTTCAGTAAATGCGCCTTCACTGTCACCAAACTGTTTGCCGTCTAAGTAAAGAAGTGTGCGGCTCAGATAATCGATGCTTCCATTTGCTGCACCGTCTAATGTAACAGCATTATTACCAATGACGTAGGATACGTTATAGTAACCGCTTTCTTCCACTGTGAGAGGCATATTGACAACAGGCATCTTGGATGTATAGGAGTTATACGCCATAGCGCCGCCGCTTGCATAGCTTAAGTCTTTTGCAATGCTGGCGATGGAGTAGTTTTCAAATTCTGCCACGGATTTCCCGTCTGCTTTTACCACGGCTGCTTCCTTGGGAGTAAACTGTGCATAGTCAAGATAACGGGCAAAGTCTTTTTCGTTTCTTCTCTTAAACTGGATAATCAAGGTGTGATCTCCTTCGGGAAGAAGCGCGTTTGCAGAATATTTCTTCGCCGTTGCCCAGCTGCTCTGGAAATACTGATATATTCCGTCTACCTTTTCTGTTTCCAGCACAGTTTCGGATGCTGTTGCCGTGAGTGCTGTTGTTGCGGTAGAATCCAGGAAGAACGCTACGGGGCTTGTTCCTGTGTTACCAACATACTCGAATGCATAGATGCCTTCTTGTTCAATCTTTACGGGGATGTTGATGTAGATATATTCATCAACTGCCAGACCATCGTTTGTGTCAACACCAAAGTATTTTCCTTCGGAACAATCTCCTCCACCTGTACCTACCCAAGCTTTTGCATCGGTTCCGTCGGTTTCCGCAACAGTTACCCATGTAGCATAATCTTCGATTTCCAGACGGGTTGCTTCTTTTGCGGAGATAGTTTCTTCATGGTATTTTATATCCAGATAATCCCATGCGTATGCAACGCCGGAAGCCCCTCTGCTTTCTGCCACAACATAAAGGGTGTGACCGCCGTCTGTCATATTCACCATGAAATTATACTGTTTTGCAAGCCAACCATTTGTTGTCTGATATACCGTACTGTCTACAGACAGGTCGATATAATTGGTATTGCTTGCATCAATAGTGTAAATAGGACTGCTGTCTGTGCTGTCTAAATAGAACTTGATTTTACTCAGGCCGGAGGAATATGCACCAACAAACTCGAAATCATATACGCCGCCATCTTTTAACGCCATGGGCATTGTGAATGTGGTGGTGTCGCCACCGCCCTTGTATGCCAGCGTTCCCTTGTATGTGGAAGCATGATTCCAGGGGCTTGTTGCCGGGCTGAAATTGTCTTTATAGTCATAGAACGCAAATTTAAAGGGCGCTTCCTTGCCTACGGTAAGACCGTTATAGGTAAAGTCTATATAGTCCATACAGATAGCAACGTCGCCGTTTGAACCTTTACGGTTTGTCAGTTCAATCTTTAAGGTGTGCTTCCCTGCAGGGAAGTTATAGGAGAATGCATACTTATTTCCGCTATGGTGATATTCGTTGAAATAAGGATAGTTGTCAGCGCCTTCAGGTTTGGATTCTGTGCTTACGGTTTTTGTGGATGTATCAATCTGTGTACCGTCTAAATAAACATCCACATTAGAGCCTACAGCAGATGCAATATACTCTACTTTATAAGGACCTGCCACTTCTACCATAACCGGAATTTCCAGAACAGAATTTGCAAAGTTTGCATCGTAGTTGGTATCCCAGTGAACATACTTGCCTTTACTGCAGTTTGCGCTGGATTTTACACTGTTTGCACGAATGGAGAAATCGTTTGCGTAGTCTTCCATTTCCATTCTGGTGGTGTTCTTCGCGTTTAAAATCTGCATTTTGGGAATGAACTCAATGTAGTCCGCACAGAAGAGGTAAGGCTGATTGCCTGCACCGGTTGTGTTCGCTTTGGGTTCATCAATGGTTAAGGTTACGACGTGCTCCCCTGCTGTCAGCTCAAGATTCTCTTTTGTGAACAGTGCCAGGGGCGTGTTGGCATATGGATATGTACCATCCTGCGCCAAGGATGTTGTAACGGTGCCGTCACCGTTACCAATTTCATCGCCATCCACCGAAACATACACTTTACTTACCCAATCACCCGCATAGTCACTGATTGCAAAATTCACATCATATGCGCAGTCATAGGGAACATTCACTTTGAAGTCGTATACCAAAGGAATATTATCGTTTGCTTCTGTATTGGTGTTGTTACTGTCATTGGTGTTTACTAAACTTGAGGTGGGAATCCATGCCGTGTTATACGCAGAATACAGGAATGCTTTTCCGCTGGCAAATTCGGATTCACGGATGATGTTTGTATGGGTTGTGCAGTAATCTTCAAACTCGTAACGAATTGCATTTTCGTTCAGTTCTAACGCTTCTGTTTCAATTGCCGCGGTTAAGGGCTCACCCAAAACCTTCAAGGGGCTCATGGGGTATACCTTAACGGTATATTTCATGCCCGGTGTTAAACCGCTTACAGTTCTTGTGAACTTCTCTGCACGATTTGCTGCCGCTTTATAGAAATCGGTCATGAAGGTCGCGTTTCTTACAACAGTTCCGCCTTCTGTTACCACTTCGATTTTATGCGCACGAACGAAATCGTCCTGCAGCTCGCCGTTGCCCGTTGCTGTCATAACCGCGTTGTTGGGATATGTCACGGTTAAGGTGTCGCCTTCAACGGATGTGGTGAGCTCGGAGCCTTCCGGGAAAGCAGGTGCGTTTGCACCTTCATGCTTGTCTGCCGAATATGTCATATGTGCTTTATCGTTGGAAGCATCGGAATCTAAACGGTCTGCAACGATTGCAGGGATATCAATTACCCAGGGCATACCGATGTATTCACCTGTGATATAATCCATTCTGTAGATAGAAACAACATTTCCAGAAACTTCCAGCATGGAACCCTGGCTATAGCCGGAGAGGTTGCCGGTAGAGGTTGCGCCAACTTCTTCCAAATATCCGCCGCCGATTAAGGGAGCCTGATATGCGGTAAAGCCATCCTGCCAGATGTTATCGGGCAGCTGCGCAGGAGAATGCCAGTGCGCTGTCAGGTTCACAATCTGGGGACGATTTTTCAGGAATGCAACGAACTCGTCTGTATATTTGTCGCCGGAAGCATTAAAGATGGTTCCGTCAATAGGATGATGCAAAAGTAAAAATACAGGCTTTTTAGAGTCGGGAATCACGCCTTCCGCAAAAGTACCGTCCACATCATTGGTGGAGTCTTCTGCCAAAGCTTTGTCGATTTCCGCCATGAGCCACGCCTGTGTTTCAGCAGTTGCCGTGCCGTTATAGTCCTTTGCACCGCCGGCGATGAAATGGAAACCTTCTTTTACGGTATGATGGTTCATATCAAAGCCCGTGCAGGTTTCAAAGGTGCTGATCGCTGTGTTGGAAACGGTCACATCCACATTGGACTGGGGGAACTCGTGGTTACCCATTGCGTATGCAATAACGTCTTCTTTTGCATAGCCGGTTTCTTCGATCGTGCCGTATACCAGATTGTAAGGTGTCTGGTCTGTGGGATCGGAGGAAGCAGACGGATAGTAGATAACGTCACCTACTAATGCTAAGCCGTCTAACTTGTTGCCGCCTAAGGTTTTGAATGTGGAAAGAGCGGTTTTCAGCTTGTTTACAGGATCGCCGCCGTTTGCTGTTACGTGGCTGTCGTTGATTAATCCGACACGCAGGTCAACAGCGTTTGTGTGCGCTTCCCATGCATGAGCCGCTGTGGGTGCAAAGGCAAAGCTTGCTAAAATCACAGTTAAAGCCAGGCATAAAGAAAGCACTTTCTTCATGTGTTTCATGAAAATTCCTCCCTCATGATTCTTTTTTGTATACTTTTTATATATAATATACACATACTCTATTATATTGTAGCAGTTTTTCCTATATTTGTCAATAAAAAAAGCGAGAAATATTACAGGAAAATGACATTTTTTCAAAACAAAAACAGCAGCCCCGAAGGCTGCTGCATTTATCATGTTCTGTTTGCCGGTGTATATGATACCCCTGACCCCTGTAAGCTTAAAACCGGGCAAACATTCCGAACATTTTTATTTAACCATAATTTTCCTCTGTTTGCAACCGATTTTCAAAATTAACCGTTTTTGGGGCAAAATTAACCATTTTTACAGTGCCAGATTCACGCTGGCAACAAACTCGCCGTTTTCATATCTGTGCACATAGTCACCGTCATATTTTGCGGCAACGGTGCGGATATTTTCAATTCCGATTCCATGATTGGATTTATCTTTTTTGGTGGTTTTCAGCTGTGGACTTACGGGCAGACTTGTGTTTTTCACGGTGATAATCAATCTCCCCATTTTCCGGCTGATTTGCATAAACACGCCCTTTTTCTCCGTCTGTTTTGCCGCTTCTATCGCGTTATCTAATAGGTTCGACACCACAGTACATAAATCAAAATCCGAAACCGTGATATTCTGAAGAGAACAGATTTCCGGAATCAGGCTGACCTGCACCTGCTCCGCTGTTCGTTTCTTAACAGAAAGAAGTGCATCTAAGGTAGCATTGTCGCAATAGCTGATTTGCTCCATTTGCATCAGCTTTGACTCCAGTTCCACCGTGTACGCCTCCGCGTTTTCAGAAAGATGCAATTCCTTCAGCACACGCAAATGGTTCAGGTAATCATGGCGCAGTTTGCGGAACTCCATATACTGCTCGCGGATTTCCATAAAATGTCTGTCCTTGGTTTCTGCGTCCTTGCGAAGATAATCTGCCTCCGCTGCCTCCTCTGTGGCACGCTTGAGCATGCCGTATATCACAACCGCCACAAAGCCGGATGCAAGCAACGTAAACAGAACCAGCAAAAACATCAGGGAGGACATCAGCCGGTAATGAAACATCGTCATAGTGAACATGACAACCGTCAGACATTGAACAGAAAGATACAAAAACATGTATTGCGTCAAACGGCTGTCCGGATCGATTTTTTTCTGTTTCAAAAGAATCAGGGCAAAAATCGTGAAAATCAAAAGCAGCGCATACGTGGTTAGCTGCCATAAATAATAAGGCAACGACATTTCCACAAAGTTTGCCAGATCGCAGTTGTATATGTATCTGGCAATAAACATGGCGACAAGTTCTGCAGCTAAAGTGCACAGCAGGTAGGTAACAAACACCACCAGCTTTTTATACCATTTATCGCGGAACAGAATCATCAATAGGGCAAACGAGCATGTGGTTGCCAGAAATGATTTGAGCAACACATGATCCATAAGCATCCAGTTGCGGAAGGCGCCAAGAAGCTGCACGACAAAATAAGCTATCAGCGATTTCTTTTTGTCGAATCTGAGTGTCAGTGTGGAAAACCAGAAATTGTATATAATCAGTATCTCCATAAGATTTCCCGGAATAATCAATGCCAAATTCATATAACATCCCCCAGAAATAAGCTGATTTTTTCACGCACGGATTGAATATAAGCGCGGCTGATGGGAATTTCTCGTCTGTTATCTGCCCAAAGCGTTTGCCTGGAATATTTCTGAATATGGTGCATATTCACGATAAAGCTCTGGTGCGTTCTTACGAAATCCTCTTTTGGAAGGAGTTGTTCGATTTTTTTGATGTTTACATGGTATTCCTTCACAGAGCCGTCACTCATGTAAAACTTCGCAGAGCCGCCATAGCCCTCTATGTGCACGATGTCTTTTAAAAGCAGCTTCTGTCCGTCGTGCTTTACGGGAACTGTGATGTAGCGTTTTTCCACCAGGCGAAGGATTTTTTCCATGGCATCAGCAAACCGCACTTCCTCCAGATCCTTCGTGAGGAAATAAACGTGCGGCACACGGTATACATCTTTGAAATAGCTGATTTCGGAAGATACAAAGATAATCTTCGTATCAGGACATCTCACAATCAGCTGCTCTCCGATGTCAATTCCGTTTTCCGCGCCCAGAATAATGTCGAGAAAAGCGATATCGTAATGTGATTCCGGCGATGTCGCAAAAAAAGCCGTACCGCTTTCAAACACATCCACCGAATATTCTCTGCCTTGCATATATTTGGGAAGAAGCTTTTTGATATCTTCCGCATGCATCTGATTGTCATCTATAATGGCTATGGTTATCATTGCACTCTCTCCTGTGTATGAAATGTAAAACTGTGTCATATTATAACATATAGAGAGCTCAATTGCAAGAAAAAAAAGAACTGCCGAACATATTTCGGCAGTTCAAAGCGATGCATTTATTCTTTTTCTTTCAGTTGTTCCAGAATTGTTTTCAGCTTTTCACTGTAGGGAATCTGCATAACGGCGGCATTTTCCAGAACAGACAGACTTTCGTTGGCGATATAAAATGTGCAAATCACGTCACGAAGTGCCGGAAAATGCACCACCTCGCCTAAACGGTAAGATAGCGATACTAAAATCAGTATCACGATTTTTTTTAATATTCCGCGAAATCCCGTCCGGCTGTTTAAGCTTTTTCGGTATATCGCCGCTAAAATCCCGGTAATATAATCGGCACAGATGCAGAAGAGCAAACCGTATAAAAACGCATCCGGCTCACCGAACAAAGCAGAAAGAAGACCGCCTGCCATACCGGAAAGCATTTTTATCTTCATCGTTTTATCCATTGCCTATTCCCCCGTGATGTAGCGGATAATATTCCTTGCAATCACCGCAACCTGACCGCGTGTCACGGGCTCATCCGGAGCAAAATGCGTTTCATCCACGCCGTTTATAACGCCGAATGCATACAAATCCTTGATTGCTTTTTCCGCATAATGTCCTTTGATATCCACGAATTTTTCTTCCACTTTGGCATCCTCCTTTTTTTTAAGCTTCCCGATCTGAACCAGAGCCTGCACCAATCCTTTTGCTGCTTTTTCTGCAAACTCCTCTGAAAGAATCAGCGGAACATCCACCGCAGAATCCATAAAACCGCACTCAATTAAAACTGCGGGCATGTTGGTTTCCCGAAGCACATGCAGGTTCTGCAGCGGCATACCGTTTGCCCTGTTTCCAAATGTGCCAACCGCATTGGTAAAACATGTATGCACAATTTTCTGACATTCCAAAGACTTCGCCGATGCATTTGTATATGCAATGGTCACAGGACCGCCACCGCTTCCACCACCGATACCGGCATTGTGGTGCACGGACAGATAAAAATCGGCTTTTGATTTATTCGCCATATCCGTCCGTTCCTGTAAAGGGATATCCCTTTCTCCTGTTCTGTCATCCGCACGGGTAAGGGAATATCCGTCATATGCATCAAGCAAGCTTTCCACCTTGTCACAGATGCGGCTGTTTAATATCCACTCCCTCGTTTCAGCAGGGTCTAAAGACTTCAGACACCGTTTTCCCGGGGTGTAAAGCCCGTGACCTGCATCAAGAATAATCCGAAACATCTTCCCACTCCTCTCTTTCTATTTCTGTTTCCTCCACCAGAGAAAATTCTGCTTCCGTTCGTCCTTCCGCCAGATACACTTCCACATAATATCCATTGCCGTCTGTGTACCGCATTCCCTCCGGTGCTTTTAATACAACTCTTTCCATATCGCACCTCCTATACAAGCGTGAATGTCCAGTTTGGTTTTGTGGCAATCAGTTCCGACCATTCCTCGTCTGTAAATGCATTTGTTTTGGCAGATGCTTTGAAGTAAACCGTTTTTCCTGTTTCAGTATCCGACAAAACGGAAACAATATTTTCCATAGATGCTCTTGTAAGTGGTGAATATCGAATGTCAAAATCAACTCCCACAACTCCGTCAATGACAATGTTTTTCAATTTTTTACAATTATAAAACGCGTTGGTTAGAGAAGTAGTCCCGGCATCGTTCACCCTTAAACCGATAACAGTTTCAAGTTCTTGACAACCACTAAATATGTTGCTCGCACCACTCGAATATGTAGTGTTGCTTAAGTCAATATACGGTGCTCTCGTCAAATAGTATGCATCCAAAAACATCGTATCCCCACGGCTTGTTATGCCTGAAGTGTCAAATGTCACACCGCATTCATCCAAAATACCAACAAGGTCGGTTATGCTGCAAGCCGCAAATAAATTCGGTGCAAAACCTTTCACGTTCAAATCCTTTGTGGGGCGAAAGGTTTCGTCACTCCATGCACGCCCGGAGAATCTGTATATCCAATCCGGATGCGATAAATACTTATCCCACCACTCTTCATGCTCCGCCTGTTTGCCTTTTTCATAAATCCTTTCCCTGTTCTCCGCAACCTTCACCAGCTTTTCGCTTAAATCCATCACGCATCACCGCCTAACAGTTTTTCGTCCATTGCAAGAATCGTATCTAAAGCCGCATCCACATCTCCGATAGCAGCGTCAAATTTTGACTGTGTGATATACGCCTGCAGTCCGGAAACAGAATTTCTTTTTACCAACAACGTTCCCGCATCCAGAATGGTCAATTCATTTGGAAATCCCGTTGATTCGTTGTAGAATGCAAGAAAGAATTCAACATAGTCATACTGTGATGTTACCCCCAAACAGGAAAGGTCCAGATACATAGGCATGGTTTCCAGAGTCGGATTAAGATCAATATATCCAGCAAAAACACCTTCGGTTGAGTACACCGCCAAACGTCCCTCGCCGGGATAACTGCCCGACGCAGGAGAAATACATCTGCTGTCCGGAGTGAATTTCACATTGTAAGCCATACTCAGCCCGCCGCCGTCGAGTTCAAAAAGCTCCCAAACATATCCGCCATAGGAGATGCCGTTGTTCGCCATATCTTGGCCGGCAATATAATATGTTCCGGCAGGAGCACCATCTTCCGGAATCTCGGTGATTGTGCCGCCGTATGTCGGACGCTTATAGAGTTCTGATAAATCAATATTTAATTTATCCAGTAAATCTTGCGCCCGATTTAATCGCTCCGTCATCTGCGCCAGAAGCGTAACATACACATTTGTGTTATCTTCTGCGCTGTTTCCTTTTCCAGCTCCTTTGATAACGGATGCACGGACGATTTTTGCAGTGATGTAGTTTCCTGCCGCATCGGTCAGAGCAAACTCGATATACAAGTCTCCCGGAACGGAATACATGGAGTTTTTGAAAGTGTATTTTGCTCGGTTGTCCGTGATAACCCCTGCATCTGTCTGCACAACTTCATCGGCACGAATAGCCTTTATGCTGAATGTGTACTTGCTGATGTCAAAAGTTTTCCCATTGTCCAGAAAGGAAATATCAACGCCGTAGGCGCCGACATCCCCGGATACAAACTCCATAGAGCTGTCCATGACGCGCGAATCCTGCAAGTTAAATGTTAATTGATATGTAATCATCTGTTCTGCCTCCTATGCTAAATGTATTTTGATACTGAAAGAATCTTCTTTTGCTGCACCGAGAGTTCTGTGATAATCAATCTTCAGACGGATTTTGCCTGATTCCTGAACAACAACCGCTTTCGCATATTTTTCATTTTCGGTGTGTAGATAAAGCCCATCTGTTTCATGTCTATATCCTGCGTTGTTGCTGTACGCGCCGATTGAAAAATAGGAACCGTCTTTAAAATCGTACATTCCGCAACACGGATATCCATCCCCTGCTAAGACGGTCATGACGGTGTAGGCGTTGTTCCCGACATCCAATACAATATCTTCGCAGGTGTCGTTTTCGACGGGAACAGTCAGGCTGACATCTATCGGCTGGAAGGCAACCGATGCATACCCCGGAAGTTTACCCTTTGCATATGTCCGCTTATCTGTTACAACGCCGTCAGCTGATATCTCGGCAAGCGGAACATATAAACCGGACGGCTCCGTAGCAGAGCAGACGGGATAGCACTCATTCGCGCTCTCTAAATTGTTTTTCAGATACACATAATTCGTGACACCTTCCGAGCACGGCAGATTGTGTCCACCTGCGGTCACCTCTATAGCGGCGCCATCATCAAAAAAAGCGACGCCCGGCATAATATGTACCGTGTTTCCTTGGAGTGACACAGCTAGTGTCGATACCGTTTCGGGTACTACTCCGGAAGTATAGAGAAGCGTTCCCATATCGTTAAAAGCCGATAAATTGTAAGGAACGCCGTCGGAAAAAGAATCCGCGATTCCGGATGATACCAGCCGTTTGGTGATATTGTTTACATCCGTGGCGGTATACGCCGTATTATCGGCAAAACTGAATTGATATCCCATTATGTTTCCTCCTTAAATTTAATTTTTTCTCCGCAGTTGCCGTTTTCCCACCAAATGTCAACATCGGATACGGTCTTTTCTGTTTCTTCAAAATAAGCCCCTTTTTGAACCTGTATTCTAAAAGTGTCACCCAGATGATAGTCTGCACCGTATTTCAGATTGCGCAGTTTACCGTCAACGGTGTGCACCCACGCCTTTTTAGAAAGTTCGGTTTTCGCATCTGATTCCGTGGAAGAAGAGAATACCGTCTCCCAATCATAGATGCCAACCTGTTCTCCTGTAATGCGTTCTTCGATGGTGGGAAGCTCGGATACAACCTTTGTTTCCTTGCCGTCCGGGTCTATGCATACCAGGTAAGAACCATTCGGATTTTTAGAAGATTCCTTATATCCGTCGTTTACGATCCGATAGTATTCTCCGTATCCTATTTTGGGGGCGGAGGATTCGGAGACATTCCATTCTCCTTTGTCCGTCAGTTCTTTTTTATACCATGCGGAGGTGTAAAAGCTTTGTGCATCATCCGTGACGGAAATCTCTGTCATGTTGCGGTTTGCCTCTGAAACGATAAATGGAAGAGAAGTGCCGGAGTACACTTCGAATATCCATTCTTTTCGCTCCAAGTCAATTCGCACACGGTGCCCGAGACCGTGTTCTGCAAGACATTCTTTTACAATGTCTGACATGGCATGCCTCTCGTTCCGCCAGAAATGTTCCTCGGATGATACATCGGAAAGAATGCGGCATGTAAAATTCTCTACATCTGAAAAAGCAGATGCCACAACATGGGCGGCAATGGTCCCGGGATTAAGGTCAGCCAAAAGACCGCTTTCCGTAAGCTCCGAAGTTTTAAATGCAGGAAATGTTCTTCTGGATAAAATCCAGTTGACCGTCTTGCCGTATACTGTCAGCTTTTTGTCTTTTGCGGAATATGCTGTAATCAGCGCCTGAAAATCTCCTTGTATCAGTATCAGATACCGGTGCATCATGATGACGGGACAAATATCACTGTCTAATGGAAATGTTCCTTCAAATGTGCCGATATCGTTGTACTTTAAAATCCAGTACGCAGATAAAACATCCGGCTCAGTGTGAAGGAGATTCATTTCATAGTCGTATATCCGAATATCATTCATCGTGGCTCGCCTCCAGGTACTGATTTTCAAAACTGCAGGAAACAGATAGAGAAGAGTCCTCTGTCTTCACTGTTACCATAGCAAATCCGGGCGGTATCACAAAACTGCTGAGAACAGAACCCACAGACAGGCAACCGATAATGTTTCCCGAAAGGGAAGATGTTACCTTTCGATTCGGAATATCCATGGTCACAGATTCACCGTCGGCAATGGTATGGTTTAGCGCGATTTCCGCCGAAACGCCCTCTGCTTCCAGCTGTATTTCCAGGTTCTGTGATACGACTTCAGAACCTGCAGGCTTTGTGATAGTGATAATCGGTTCAGCGTTGACATCACCGCTATTGATAACTGCAGAGCTCATGATTCGCTCTGAAAAAACGGCCGGGAGTGTAAATTGTGAAGTAAGAAGAGCTGTTCTTTGATAGATGTCGAACTTCGCTTTCTGTGGACCGAAGAAAAACGGATTGTCCGATTCTACCTGCCATACGAATTTGCGGAAAGCATCCTTTCTTTGGTCGGGCTCAAAGGAGAGCGTCCGAACGAACGCCCTCCGTATTTTGTTTCCCGTTTGGATGCGAAGCTCTCCGTCCTCGTTTAAAATTCGCATAATGCGTGCAAGGCTTATATTCCGCGCCTGCTCAACAATATCCCCCGATATCGTAATGATGCGATTCGGAATGGAGACGGTATTGATGGTCTGTCCGTACACATTGGCGTACTGATGGTATGTAAATGTCTTTTTGGGAAATCCGATTCCGCTGATATCGGTCATGCGCCAGGCGTTCCCGGTGCCGCCACCGTTCAGCCGGATGGTTCCGTGCTTGTTTGTGAATGTTATAACCATAATCAATACCCTCCTGATAACTGTACGCGCTCGGAATGTGCCTGCGCTGTCTGAATCTGTTCTGCCGTGGTGTCGCTGTTTGAGAAGAACTGGTACGTAGTTGTATATGTGTTTCCGTTGTAAGACGGTTTCACGGCGCTTTCCGGCGTGAAATACAGAATGTTGTCACGCAGATATTCAAACAGATTTCCAAGGCCCTCTTTGAACCCGTCAGCAAAACTCTTTCCGCTGCCAATGCCGATGTTTGTAAACTCCTCCGGAACTTGAAATCCTGCTTCTTTCAGCTGCTCACGGAGATACTTTTCCGCTTCATTAGCGGCATCTTCCATTTCACCTTTGAAAAACGCAGTTGCATTTTCTTCCTGTGCCTTAAGATAGGTCTGATACCCGGAGATGTACTCATAAAATTCATCGTCTGTGGCATCCATAAGAAGCGCCGCATAAGATGAACCTTCCTCGGCAGACATGTCCGCCATTTGGGAAATGAAATTGTTGATAAATTCACTTCCGTAATCACCTGCGGAAAGGCGGTCACGAATTGCACCCACATTGTCGGTGTATTCCTTTAAAAGTTTCGTCTCTTTGGAAAAGTCTTTAAGCTCTGTCCAGGAATAGTCGGAGCCGTCTTCGTTCCAGTTCCTCACTGTAACGGTACGGGTAAGTGCTCCAAAGCTTTTGAATTTGTCAGCCAGACGGTCTTGCTTTTCCTCAACTTCTTCCAGCATGGATTCCATCTCTTGCTGAATGTCTTCCAAAGCAGAGGAATAATAGCTATAGATGTCCTGCGTATATTCATACCATTCTTTAGAACCCTCTGCAAAATACTTGTTGCGGTATTTCTCCAGTTCTTCATAGTATTCACGCTCGGAAAGCAAACCGATATCCTTCCGGTACTCCAGCATGTCGAGCTCATTCTCGCGCGATGTACGGTTGATTTCCTCCGTAAGCTCGCGATACCGCTCGGAATCCTCGTTGTAGTAGGCATCCCGATACGCCTTTAGTTCTTCGATGTACCGTTCTTCGCTGATGAGACCGTTGTCGCGCTTGTAGTCTAAAGCATCCTTTGCCGCTTCGGTATCGTATTTGTAAATCTCTTCCGTCGCCTCAAACCATTCTTTTGTGCTGTCTGAAAGATATTTGTCGCGAAGCCGTGCCATTTCTGCGTAATAATCTCTATCCGAAAGACCGCCGAATTCACGCTTGAATTTTAAAACGTCAACTGCATCATCAAATTTTTCGGTGTTTTTCTTGTCGTTCTCCTTGAGCCCCTTAATAAAAGCGTCGCCAAGCTTTGCAACAACTTTTTCAAGGTCGGCATCCGTAAGAATTGCACCGTTACCGACACCGCCGGCGTAATGCGGAACACGCCTCATGATAGCGCGTGTCTGTTCCGCAGTATATACTCTGTCACCCTGATTCAGCCATGTAAGAGCGGCGCCGTTTGATTCCACCATACGGAAGGAGCCATTTTTGGACTGAATCAGCTCCGGCCCGGTACCGTCATTGACAACGGCAAGACCTTTTGATGCCCTACGGGTACCACCTGCAAACTTCGGAACATCCGGAACATTCAGTTTGACATCAATAGTAATGTCTTTAGGAAGACCATTTAACTCTGTACCCAGCTCATTCGCCTTTGTTTTTGCGTTGTCAAGCTTGGTTTTGAGCGTTTCCATGATGGTGTTCAGTGTTTTACCCGGATCCTCAGATTTCTCAATCTCTGCAGCAACGTCAGGGAAGTTGTCTTTCAACCCTTTCATGGTTGTTTCGGTGATACTGCCGGTATTTTCGATATCAAGAAGGGCTTGATTGATGCGCTGGTATTTATCAGCAAAAACTCCAAGTTCTGTACCCAACTCAGTTTCAATCAATTTTCTGCTGGCATCGGCATAAGACTGAAGTGAATCTGTACCATCTTCTATTGCGCTGTTTTTATCCTCAATAGATTTGGTGTTTCGGTCGATTTCTATAGACAGATTGCTCGATTCTTGAGCAACAATACCCATATTTGCGTAGTTGGTTCCAAGACTAGAGTTTAACTCATCGAGAAGTTCTGCTTCCTTTTCCAGATTCTCCTGTGAAGTATGAGATATTGGATCCCAAGCCGACCATTTGTTGAGTGCTTTTTGTAATTCGACGTCTTGACTTCGAAGGGCGTCATTTGTTTCATTCAAAACCTTGACTTCATTTTTCAAAGTGTTTATGGAGCTACTCAGACGTGGCATATCACGTTTTAATGTGAGGGTTTGGCGTTCTAGTTCAAGAGCAACACTTTCTTCGAGTAGCCCAACTTCTTCTTCGATTAACCCAATAGTAGTCTCACGGATGCCGTTTTTCTGTTCTTCTGCACTGATATAGCTTCCGTAATTATCTATGAACCACTGCTCGATGCCTTTAAGTTCAGCTTCTGCTTGCGCTCGCTCTTCTGCCGGAAGTTTACCTTCGCTGATTGCAGAGTTCAGCTCACGCCACCTTGCCGCATAGTCTTCGGTCATATTGGCGCTTTCTTTGGCTTGGGTGAATTTTTCCGAGGTTTCATCCAAAGCATCACCCATGTTCAGATATTCTTCACGGGCTTTCTGCGTTCCAATAACCACCGCAGCTGTAACACCAACCAATGCGGTAAGTCCTGCAATCACTAACCCGACAGGATTAAGAGACATGGCAGTATTCAGTGTCGCTTGCGCTGCTGCGTGTGCGGCTGTTCCTGCTGCAGCGGAGCCTTCCGCTATTGCCTTTGCTGCAGAAAGAGTGTTTCCTGCAACAAGCTGACCGTTTACAAGACCGATTGCAATCTGTAACCCATTGCAACCTGCTGCGTGAGCAAGCTGTGCCGCATTGTATGCCGTTTGCACGACTGTAGCAACAGAGGTTGCCGCTTTGTAAGCAAGGATAGCACCTGTCACCGTTGCAGTAGCTCCGGCGATAACACCAAAGTGCTCCCCGGCAAATCCGAGAACAGATATCAGCGGAGGCAGAGCCACTTCTGCAAGAGTAACAGCAGAATCTACTAAGCTTCCAAACAATGTGCCGACATTCTGAATGGCACCGGAAAGCTCACCATTCGACATGGATGCAGAAAGCTCGGTCACTTTATCACTTGCCGTGTCTACAGCATCGCCAAATGGACCGGAAAACGCATCCCACGCCGTGATTCCTAAATCCTTTACCTGATTACCTAAAATCTTGATTTTGGATTCTGTGGTAGCATAGCGCTGCTGCGCTTCCTTGGTAAGAGCGTTGTTTTCCTTCCAGGCAGTATTGCCGAGTTTGATTGCGTTTTCAAAGACGTCTGATGCCCCTGCAGCACGCTTTAAGGCATCGGACAAACGGATTTCCTCGATCCCCATTTCAGCCAATACCTGCGTTGCGCTCTTTCCGTTGCGCTCGGTGTTGTTTAAGCCTTTGATAAACTCGATAATGGCACCTGCAGCATCCTTTTGGAATGCGTCTTTAAATTCTGCGGCGCTCATACCGGCAACCTTAGCATAATCTTTAAGGCTGTCTCCGTTTGTCTCAACTGCAAGCTGAATATCCGTCATAACACGGGAAAACGCAGAACCACCGGCTTCTGCCTCGATACCTACAGACGATAATGCCCCTGCAAACGATAAAATCTGCGCTTCCGAAAGCCCTGCCTGTGTACCTGCACCGGCAAGTCTTAAAGCCATGGCGGCGATATCTGCCTCTGTCGTTGCTAAATTGTTACCCAGCGCAACAATGGTAGAACCGAGGTTTGAGAACTGCTCCTGCGGCATCTGCGTGATGTTGGCGAACTTCGCAAGCGTTGAAGCTGCTTCTTCACCTGCCAGGTTTGTGGCAACGCCTAAATCGGCCATAACCCGGGTGAAGCTCATAATGTTTTCCGTTTTGATACCAAGCTGACCTGCAGATTCTGCAATACCTGCAATTTCCGTCGCCGCAGTGGGTATTTCCTTTGCCATATCACGGATGCCGCTTCTTAAGGTTTTCAGCTCTGCTTCTGTAGCGTTTACCGTTTTCTTTACGCCGGCAAATGCGCTCTCGAAATCAATACCGATTTTAGCAGAACCGACAAGCGCCGCACCGGCAGCTACACCGACCGCTTTAATAGCCTTGGTTGTTACAGACTTGATGCTGTCAATTTCTGCACTATAATTTTGCACTGTAGAGTTAAAAGAATGTGATACATCCTCGGCCGCTTGTGCAGCACTTTTGGGAACTTCGCTCCAGGCTTTTTTGAAAGCCTCACTCGCACTCATTCCCTGTTTTTTATACTCAGCAGCAATTTTTGCGACTTGCGCTTTTGTGCTTAACTCGACTTTTTTCAAATCTCCCGGAACTTTAGAAGAATCAATCCGAGCGTCAAATTTAACGCTGCCGTCATATGTTGCCAATAAGCATTCCTCCTTTCTTATGGAGTTAAATCATTTTTTCAAGATTTGCCATATTGTCCCGTTCGATTTCTGCCTCGCTTCTGAGGTCGGGAAGTTTATACCGTTCCTGCATATCCTTGTAAAACTTCCGCCGCTCCTTGTCTTTGATTTTGGAAAGGTCCTCACCACGGTACCCCATAACCTCCGAAATGCGGTGATTGCTCCATAACCCGTCAAACAAAGCACGAAACTTCCACCAATGCATGTCCGTTTCTGTCAGGTCTATGTGATATTGAGACAAAAACGCCGCGTATATCAACGCAGAATC
The DNA here is from genome assembly GCA_017396465.1 of Clostridia bacterium. GTDB lineage: Bacteria > Bacillota > Clostridia > UBA1381 > UBA9506 > Congzhengia. The sequence goes on from JAFQLU010000033.1 coordinate 33,492, forward strand.
TTCCAGAAAGCTTACAATACGGTTTTTACTTGAAGACCGTGCGCCGCCTTTTTTTGCACGGGTTTCGCATCCGTAAAACCAAAGAAGCTGTTCTAAGGTTTTGCCAACGTTCTCCGGGATAACGGTGTCTTTCGGAAAAACCAAACGATACAGCGAAAGAATTGTCTCGACCGACATATGCGCCGATGCAGAAAATACCTGTTCCACCTGCACCCACACACGAAAATCTGTGTTGATGGGTATCTCGGCGCCGTCAACAGAAATCACATTCGGGAACTTTTCTGTGAACAGGTTCATTTCTTGCGCTCGGCTTCTTTTTCAGCGACTTTCTTGTTCACATGTTCCATAATAAAGAAGTAAACATCCATGATGTCATAATAGCCTGCGTTTTTGTCCAGAATCTTTTCAGATGCACCGCCTTCGTTCAGCAGAAGGTCAATGCACGTTCTGGCGTTTTTGCACATCTTATCCAGCATCTCGGGGTCAATGAGCTCTCCTTCACGGCCTTTCATAGGCTCCTGCAGAAGCTCCTGAATCTCCGTAGCTCTCGACTGCGCTCTCATAGGGTCAACGGTGAAGACTACATCACCGGGGAATTCAAAATCAATGGTATTCTTTTTTGGTTCAAATTTCATTCTTTTTCGCTCCTTTTAAAAAATATGGCAGAGCGGAAAACCGCCCTGCCGTTTTGTAGGTTCCAGTGGTATTATTCTGAAGCTGCAGTAAATGTCATGGTCTGCCAACCATCCGAGGTTTCGCAGGTGCCGACAACAGATTCACCGTTTGCACGGAATGTACCGGAATGTGTCATTGCATCCGTGGAATCACCGGAAGAATCGGGAATCACGGTAAAGCTACGCTTTCTCGCAGTATAGGTACCTGCTTTATCGGCTACTTCTTTTGTCATGTCCACGATAACAATGTCACGGATAGCAGAAGAACCGATCATTTCGTTGTCCTCAATCGCAATCAGATCAGCATGGACGCTGTCACCCTGGATTTCGTCAAATTTGTAGCTGAGAGAAGGGGAGTATCCGGTAACATCGGTACGCTCGAATGCTTCGTCAACATACCGTCTGGAATACTCCACGGGGTTTTTGGAATTTGACATTTCCGTAAAACCTCTCATTCTGTGATAGGTGACGGTATCACCCTCACCTGCAACGCCGAAAAACGCTACTTTCTCATGGCGCTGTACTACGTCAAATGTGTTAGACATAAATTATCTCCCTTCCTTGTAATAAATTACCTTGCACTGCACCTGATACCGTGCAGTGTGTTCGTTGTTGGAAAACATGTATCCGCAGGATGTTACCTCCATGCGCTGGGCGGTCAGTCCGTCTCCCAGCTTCGGTAACTGCTTCGCACGGCTCACCTTTTCCATCCAGGCCTGAAGGTTTTCATAGAAATTGGCTGCCTGCACCTGCTTCCACAGCTGAACATCATATTCCTCACGGCTTGCAATCACAAAAATTGCCTGCCTCTGAGAACCGCCGTCTGTATACCGTTTGATAATCGGATTTCCCGGCACCTGTTCAATCGTCATGGCAGGTGCATTTTCTTCCAGACAGTTCAGCTTCAGTGTACGCTTTCCCTTAATCAGCGGACATTCCTCCGCAATAAATTTTCTAATTTCGTCGATGATTATAACAAACTCACCGTCCCTCCCGAGACCTCTGCAACCACGCCGCACCAGTCGCTTAAGTGGTCGGCTTTCGCCCTCTCAAACCACAACTTGCCGCGCAGTCCGTCGCCTCCGTTTGTGTAATACTGTTTTCTTGCATAAGGCGTCCAGTAAATGATAATACCGGAACCGATGACGGTATGAATAGGCCCCGAATCCTTCAGCATGCCGGTCAGCCATGGTACATAAGGGTCACAATCTTTCAAAATCTGATTATCCAGCGCCTGCTGTGCACGGCCGCCTTCGTCCAGTCCACGCTTTTCAAGAATTGTTCCGTATTTGTCAACATTTACCCGTGCCGTCATATTAAATTGAAAGTTCATATTCACACCGCCTCGATAATCCAGTGAGGAAGCCCACCCTTTCGACGGTCGCAGATGCCGATAACCTTGTAGCAGGCTCCTGTATCAAGCGATGTAGGACCTTCCCCAATGAACACATAATCATGTACGGAAACCGATATTTCCGCCTTGCCGGGAATGCGAATTTTAGCGCTGTCTCCACACACAAATCCGCCGTCCTCGGCTCTTTGCTTGTCGGACGCAAAAACGTGCGCACGATAAACAACACGCTCATACGCTCCCGTTTCGTCATCCGTGATATGATAAACGGTAACAGCCTCTGTATTCAGCATCCGTTTACCACCTCCATATTGCGACAGAGAAGATAAGGCGGCAGAAGCTCCGCCGCCACTCTGTACGCTTCGCACATCACGCTGGAATCCTTGTAGGTGACAGAATACCCGTCGTTGTTCTCCGACTTGGCATTCCCCTGTTCCGAAAAGGCGTAAAACACCTCGGCAACGGCAGAAACCGTCGTGATAATGTCTTCATGATCTTTTACTGCTTCAATCCGTCCCAGCGTGATATTCTTAAGATACAGAAAGGCACGGTCCATATAGACCTGCGCCTCTTCTGCAGGAATCTTATTCCCGGTGTAAGTCATTACTTACCACCGTCTTTCTGTGCCTTTCCGTCTTTTTGGGTCGCTTCCTTCGAAACAGGCTTGTAGCCCTTCTCTTTGTATTCGGGAAGCTTATGCTCGGGAATATCACGATAAATACCCTGTTTCACAACTAACATAAGGACCACCTCCCTTACGCATTGGAAATATGCGCAAAAATACCTTTTACCTTGTTGTCATAGACAAAGGCATCGTGATACAGACGGAACTGGAACTTCCATGCATCCATGGTCTGATTTTCGTCCGGTGTAAAGATTTTGGGAAGAGCAAACTTCTGTACCTGCAGAAGAGCAGAAGGATGTACAATCATGAAGTTCAGGTTCTTTCCGCTTTCTGCTTTTGCATAACCCCAGGATTCTGCGCCGGAATTGCATGTAATTGCGGTGTAGAAACGGGAAGGAACAACATATTTGATTTCCATGCCGTTGTAGCTGGAAAGAATGGTGTTTGCAGAAGAATCAGAACCCCAGGTACGGTTTAAAGCACCGTTTAAGGCAGGCTGAAGGTCAGAGTTTACGAACAGCATTCTGCCTTCTCTGGGAACCTCTGCGGCATCCATGCCTTTTACCGCTTCGTCAATCTCTGCGATGATATCATCCTTTGTCAGTGCTGCTGTACCGCTTTCCTTCAGAATACCTTCTTTGGAAGCATATTTTGCGAAACGGTAAGCATCCAGCTCGGGGATAACGTGGTCGCGCATAAAAGAGCCGGTAACGGTGCCGAAGGCAAGACCTAAGGTTTCCTCATCGTCCATACGGTCAATGGAGAACTCCTTACCTCTTTCTTCGGTAAGTGTCATGGGCTCCCACTTTGCGGTAACGTCGCCCTTGGGATATCCTTCGCTTCTGGAATAATCACCCAGACCGGTGGTGGATACCTTCAGAACGCTCACTGTGTTCACGCCGGAAAAATCGACGTTTTTTGTTTTGGCATCTAATACAGCAGTAACAGAGCCTGCTTTATAGATGTCGTCAATTACGGGCAGAAACTTCTGCGCCAGTTCGATAGAATTTGCCATGTGTTAAAACATCTCCCTTTCTTATTTTGTTTCTAAGCCTGCACCGCTTCTGGCAGAGGCAATAAACGCATCGTCGGAAGAAATTATGGAGCTGCCGTGTCTGATGCCCCCGGCACCCGGCTTCGCTCCGTCAAAAAGGTAATCATTTTCCGCTTTGATGGATTCCAGCTGTTCCGTAAATCCACCGAGCTTTCCTTCCTCAAATGTAATCTTGTCCATGTCGAGTAGTGCACGCAAAGCTTTTGTGTTTTTGGCACCGCTTCCTGCTAAAGCAACATCCAGGGCAGAATCAAACTGCACCTTGGAAAGCTTTTTATTAAGGTCTCCGGTGTCTGTGTCGTATTTCGTCTGCAGCGCATTCAGCTGCTGGGTGAGATCGTCCACGGTACCTGCCTTTTTCTGCAAATCTCCGATGGTTGTGTCTCTTTGACCGATCTGACCTTTTAAATTGTCAATCTCGGCAATTTTGTTGTTGAACTCTGTCTTCGGAACCAAATATTTCGGAAGCTCCTTCTTCACGTCTGCAATCAGCTCATCCGTCATTTCAATTCCTTTTGCCTGTAAGATTTCTCTTAACCACTGCATTTTCATACCTCCATAGATTTTTTATACCGGCTCTCCCGGTAGGGAGTCCCGTTGTTCTTTATGCCCTTCAACCTCTAAAAAAGGGTAAAGAAAAAGCACTGCGCACTTTGTGCACAATGCTTTGTTCGCTGTTTAGTTTTAACCATTTTGCTCGAGTAAATTGTCATATATTTCTTGACATTTATGCCCAAAATCATTTAGATACTGTTGATTTTCAAACCCTTCTCGTAGTTGAAGGGAATTCAATTCAGCTGCTATAGTATTTACAGGATCATTCTCGTCATACCATGGAAACGTTTCGGTGATTTCTTTTCCAAGATATTTCATAAGAAATGATTTTTCTTCTTTTGTACATTTTATTTTCAAATTACTTTCCTCCAAATCTGTTTACTTGCACGATTTCTCCGGTGTCTGGATTTACGGTAACGGTAATTCCTTTTCCGTGATACGCCTGACTTGGTCTGCCGTCTTTATCTGTTTGGAATTTCCCGATAGCTCCTTTGTTTAAACACCCACGCATTTCAGAAATGGTGACACCAGAACGGTTATAATCTTTATCCAAAGCTGAGTGCCCAAGAATTCGTCCAATCGCATGAGCGGTATAACCTTTTACCTCAACACCATTAGGCGTTACAATTCCAAATAGCTCTTTTTCGACCGATAATGCAACCTTTTCGAACTGCTCAAAGGTTATAAGTGGACTCATTTCTTTTTTGTCAAGCAGGAGCAAATACTTTTCAAATCGTGCAAAGGCAGGAGGATTATTATACTGCAGTTTATAGTATTTGTCAAGACTTTTCGGCATATTTTCTGCACCAATGCTCTTTAGCCATTTCTCATGGTGTTTTTGAGCAGCTTGAACTGATTTCATACTGCTTGACCTTGTCCACCGTTTGATACCGTTTTCTGTTTCAGTAGAGAACACCTGTTCACGGAATCGGTCACGCTTCAATCCGGTTTGACTACAGAAATTGGAGAGTTTCGCTTCTTGCTCTTTAAGAAAACCACTTTTGTTCATGAAGTCTACTTTCAAATCCATTTGCTGTTCTGCAGGAAGATTCTTCATAGCCTCATCCAGGCCGACAAGCTCCCGTTTGGTTTTCTTCACCGCACGCTCCATACCTCTTTGCTTCTGCGTGGCATCGTACACGGACATTTCTTTTCCGCCGTAGGTGACGGTTTTGTTCTTCATGTCTTCAAGCTGTGCATCGGTATATGTACGGTACCCGAAGTACATAAACCAATTATGCCGACAATTGGCGCCGAAAATACCTGTCACTTCGCCGTAACCAACATCGGAAAGGGAAAGATACCCCGACTGCCCCGAACGGCTCACAACCTGTCCTTGCCATACTGCGTGTTCCGGTCTTGCACCGTAATGCGCTGTGGTTTCCATCAGGTCGTGGCTTATCTCATTCGCCTTCATATCCATAATGGTGCCTGCGGTCTGATTGACAGATGTAAGCACCGCACGCCGAACGGCATAATCCAAAGATGCCGAAGCACCGGAAGGGTAGAGAACCTTCACGCCACCCGATGCCGCCTGCATCACCGCATTTGCAATAGCTTGTTGGTATGTAAAGGAACCGCTTGCAACCTGCATATGCGCCAAATCGCAGGCAGAAATAAAAGCGCTCTGCGAAGTCAGCGCTATGGTCTTCGTCAGGTTTTTTGCATCTGTGAAAGTTTTCTCAAATGCCGCTTCCCATATCTGCCGCATACCGGGAGAAAGGTTTTTCACGACTTCCGGTTCATACCCGTTATCCAGAAGCACCTCATCGTCAAAGTTCAGTATTTCAACCTCTGCCGCATCAAAGGCGTTTTTGATATCGTAATATACGCTGTCTGATTCTTCGGCAACAATCCGAACAATGTCGTCATACAGGATGCCGGCTCTCTGCGCCATCTCTATCTGATACACAGCACCTTCGGTCAGGTTGTCCGAAGGTAAGATACCGTTTTTCACGATTCGCCGCACAATATCCCGAAGAACACTTTCCTGTAGGCGCTTGTGAACCTCCAAACTGTTCAGAATGTACTCTAAAACCTCAGGCGTCAGCATATTTTATTCCTCCGGATAATGTTCTTCTTCGTCCCCTGGAATAGCAGAAATGGCTTTTTTTGCCTGTTCTTCAGTCTCGTTAAAATACCACATTCGCATCTCAACCTTGGAGGAAACTCCGGCAGTAACCATCTGCAACCGTTCCGAGAATTCTTTCTGCCGGTCTTCGATGATGGAATCGTCAAAATCTATCTCGATTTCCGCATCCGGATTTTTGCCGTCTAAAAACAGAATCGCACGAATCATACCGCATAGCGCACGTTCCACCACAAGCTCATGTTTTTTCAGGCTGCGGAATAGGTCAGACTTTTCAGATATGACTTCTGTTGCCGTCTTCACACCACTTGTACGCTCAAAGTCATACCGCCCGGGACCGAATCCACAGATTTCCGAAAGCATGTTAAGGTTCTGCCGCATTGCCGCGTCATGCTCAGCGGCTCTTAAGTTCATATCAATCTCAACAATCTTTTTATCTTCGTCTCCGTTTGAGGGCAATCCGTAAAAGGCTGTGTCATTTGCATCGAACATCGGCTGAAGCTGTCCGTCGTTGTCGTGGAACTGTGCCATAGAAAGCGGAACAATCAACCTCTTTTTCCCCAATACAAACTCGTTACGGTAACTGTCATATACCACATCAATCGTTTTCAGTACATCCAACGCATTGGCATATATACTCATCCCCATCACGGCATCAATGCAGATATTGGAGGTCACATTGGGACGAATAATCTGAAACAGTGGAATATCCGATTTTGTTTCAATAACATCCTGAACTCCTTCCAGAAGAGCAGTCCGCTTTTTATGCTCGTCAAACATATAGTTTTCTACACGGTACATCCCATTTTCATCCTTACGATGTACATTGATATAATAATTTCGCTTTCCACCGATAAGCTGCATAGAGCAAAAAGCACATTCTGTGATTTCGCCGTTTTCTGCTGTTATCGGATAGATTTTATCGGCAGTCACATAATCAATGTTGATATTATCACCGTCGTGGAACTCAACCAGCGCGCCGGTTCCCAGAGCAAAAGACAGCTCTATCAGCTGATTTCCTCGCTCTCTGAATCGATTTGCTTCTAACACTTCCG
>JAFQLU010000034.1 GCA_017396465.1 Clostridia bacterium
AGATCCCGGATGACCGTGACAACTACACCGCCGACACCCGCAAAGGCGTGGCTGTTGAGTATGTTACCAAGAGCGCATGAAAAATGAGCAGGCAAACTGCCTGCTCATACATAAGGGCATAAAAATCGAGTGTTCATAACTGAAATCCGTTATGAACACTCGATATGGTTGCGGAGGCAGGACTCGAATTCGGCACAGTATTTGATTTCTATAACAAAAGTTATCAATATAACGTCAAACATTATAGTTTTCGGAACTTTTCAATGCCGTTTTATGCTACCGTTTACCACCCTTTAGTACCCCCGTAAGGGAAACAATAAGGAAAAACTTCTGAATTATATTGATTTCCATACACCATGTTACGCCTTATCCGTTAGAGCAGGCCAAAGAAACCGTGCATTTTGTGCTGCCGATATCTATACCAATAAGCTTTGCTTTTTTAACAATCTGACATCCTATTCTACATTTCAGACACTTTTTTTGCAAGAATAAATACCATTTACACCTGCGTAGGCAGATCTCTTTCGTGCAAAACCACACCATTTTCTTTTAGTACACTTTGTAACCGCACTACATCTATTTTCGAGAAATCATCACCCATCGCCGCCGCAGTGCCAGCCGCCTGTCCTGTAACGGCACAGCATGGAATCACACGCATCAGATCCCACATATCTTCTGTAGCACTGGTACACCGACCAGCACAAATCAAATTCTTGATTTGCGCCGAATACAATGAAGTACAGGGAACTTCATAAACAGGTCCGCGTTTGCGCCAATCGGACACCATACCCACAGAATCCGGCATAAATTTATGGTTATCCGTATTGACCATGGTATACTCACCGGCAATTCTGCGTGTCATACGAATCTGGGGAATGGTGGCAATGGATGTTGGAACGAGAGATGGGTGTTTTTCCCTTCTTCGGCGAATATCCGCCAATGTTGACCGATGAGAAAGCTGAACCATTTTAGAAAGCTCACTGCCATTCAGTCCGGAAAAACGCTGATCGTGCAGCACCGGCGGTGCATTCCGTTTCTTTTTTTCTTCTTCCGGGATATCACAAAATCCCAAAGTGTGCAAAGCATAGCCCTGTTCATCCAGGCCATAATACCACGCCGCCAAAATATTGCCCTGTTGGAAGTTTTCCGTGGGTGCATCTGCCAAATAAGCAATGTCGCAATCACCTGTAGCATCCACGAAGGTTTTTGCACAGATGGCACATCTTCCGCTCTTATTTTCCGAGATCACTGCGGCAATTTTATCATTTTCTTTGCTGACTGCCACAGCATAGGTGCCGTACAAAATCTCCACATTTTCCTTTTGCAGAAGCTCCTCTACCAGCATTGCAAACAGGTTTGGATTAAACTGCACTTCAAATCTGGGATCCTCTGCGGTACGGAAACCATTCCCATCCAACCAATTGGCAGGATATTTTTCCTCTGCGCCCATAGAGATGGATAGGCGGAACAATTCTTCGGCGATTCCATAAGAAACCTGCCTGCCCAAACCGTCGCACAGGGGCAGATAAATCGTCACCAAACCGGCGGTAGCCAGTCCGCCTAAAACAAA